>JADLBQ010000042.1 GCA_020847635.1 Bacteroidia bacterium | reverse complement strand
ATTTATTGAATTTGCAATAGCCGACAACCCGGTTCATATTTTTGCTATAGAAGTCAATAATGAAGCTGTTGGAGGAATTGGAATCCACCCTCAAAGTGATATTTTTTTTAAAAATGCAGAATTGGGATACTGGTTAGCGGAGCAGTATTGGGGACGGGGGATAATCAGCAATGCAGTTAAACAAATGGTTGATTTTACATTTACAACTTATAGAATTGACAGGATTTTTGCACGACCATTCGGAACCAATATTGCTTCACAAAAGGTACTTGAAAAGAATAATTTCAAATTAGAAGGCAGATTTGAAAAAGTAATTTTCAAAAACGGTGAATATGCAGATGAACTTGTTTATGGATATAGACGAGAAAACTGGAGAAAATAATTAGGGCAAATTTCAATAGCATAATGTCAAAAGGCAGGGTGACTGTTTTGTTTGCTCCTTTGCGTGTTGCTTATCATTTTCTTTAGTTGACCTTCTGGAAAGGACTCTTGTACAATGCGAGACACCGTATTATTAACAACTCATTAATCAGGAATGTGATCATCGAATCAGTCAAATGACTGATTGGCTCGAGATGCAATATCAAGCATTCGTTCATATTGTTCGGGAGTCAGGTCATTGTAGAAGTAGTTAACAGGATTGACTTTTGCCCCGTTTCTTATGATTTCATAATGTAAGTGAGGAGCCGTACTCATACCACTGCTACCAACCAGCCCGATAATATCCCCTCTTTTTACCCTCTGGCCGGAACGAACAAGAATTTTGCTCAGATGACCGTACAGTGTTTCATATCCATATCCATGACGGATGACTACACAATTGCCATAACCTCGTCCGCCTTTCTCAACCGAACTTACTATTCCATTACCTGTTGCATAAACATCGGTGCTGGTAGGTGCGGCAAAGTCAATCCCGGTGTGCATTTTGCTGGTCTTATAAACCGGGTGAATCCGGTATCCGAAACCGGAAGCAATCCGGGTCAGGTCTTTGTTTGAGATGGGCTGAATAGCTGGAATGGATGCCAGCATTTCATTTTTACTTTTTGCCAGTGCAAAGATTTCATCAAATGATTTGCTTTGGATATAAAGCCTTTTCAGCAGTTTATCAACACGCATGGTCGTTTCAATCATCAGCTGGGAATTATCAAGACCACTCAGTACTTTGTATTTGTCAACTCCTCCAAATCCGGCTTCGCGGATTGATGAGGGAATAGGCTCAGCTTCAAAAATTACCCGGTAGATATTGTCATCATTCTTTTGAATCTCACTCAGAACAGCCTCCGCCTGACCCATTCGCTTCTGCAGAATTTCATACTGAAAGGTCAGTTCACTGATTTCGCGCTTCAATTGCTTTTCTTTTGGGGAATCAAGATAATTATATGCCAGCGTAATAACAACCGAACTGAAAACGAGCATTGATGCTACCCACCAGGTTACTCTTAATAAACGCTTGCTAAAGGGTAGAACAGCCCGTTCATATTTCAGCGAGTTTGGATTAAAGTAAAATTTGGCTTTTGGCATGCCGAACCGATAGGCTAATTTTGCAACGTTTGCAAATGTAAGTGCTACTGTTTAAAATAACGAGTTAATAATTCCTTAATAATTAACATGACCTCAGCTCAGATTCGACAGGCTTTTCTTGATTTCTTCAAATCGAAAGCACATCAGATTGTGGCTTCTGCTCCGATTGTAATTAAAAATGATCCGACACTGATGTTTACCAATGCAGGAATGAATCAATTTAAAGACTGGTTTCTCGGTAATGAACCACCTCACTATAAAAGAATAGCCGATACACAGAAATGCCTTCGCGTTTCAGGAAAACATAATGACCTGGAAGCGGTAGGTACAGATACCTATCACCATACTATGTTTGAGATGCTGGGTAATTGGTCTTTTGGTGATTATTTTAAAAAGGATGCCATTGCATGGGCGTGGGAGTTACTGACAGAGGTTTATAAGATTCCTAAAGACCGGCTTTATGTAACTGTTTTTGAAGGCGACAAGGACGAAAGCCTTCCGTTTGATCAGGAAAGCTATGAATGTTGGAGAAAGCATATTGCTGAAGAACGGATTCTGAAAGGAACCAAGGCAGATAATTTCTGGGAAATGGGAGATACCGGGCCTTGTGGCCCTTGCAGTGAAATTCATGTCGATCTGCGTGAAGATGCGGAACGCAAGAAAATCAGGGGAGATAAACTAGTTAATGCAAACCATCACCTGGTGATTGAAATCTGGAACCTGGTGTTTATGGAATTTAACAGAAAAGCTGATGGCAACCTGGAATTATTGCCGGCAAAACATGTTGATACCGGTATGGGATTTGAAAGACTCTGCATGGTTTTACAACAGAAGCAATCAAATTATGATACAGATGTTTTTACTCCGTTACTAAATGAAATTTCACAGATTTCAAAAATTAATTACGGAGTATCGGATAAGTCAGATATTGCTTTTCGGGTTTGTGCAGATCATATACGTGCTATTTCATGTGTGATTGCTGATGGCCAGCTCCCGTCTAATAATAAGGCAGGTTATGTGATCCGGAGAATCTTAAGGCGTGCCGTCCGCTACGGCTATACCTTCCTGAATCAGAAAGAACCTTTTCTGTTCAGGCTGATTCCGGTATTTGCCAGGCAGGTTGAAACGATCTTTCCTGAAGTACTCAGGCAGGTTGATTTAATACAGAAGGTTGTTAAGGAAGAAGAAGCTTCTTTTTTGAGAACATTGGAAAATGGAATAAAAAAATTTGATAACTGGAATCAGACAGAAATCAGCGGTGAGTTTGCATTTGAATTGTATGATACGTATGGCTTCCCGTTTGATCTGACTCAGTTACTGGCACGGGAGAAGAATATGCAGGTTGATATGGAAGGTTTTCACCGATGCCTGTTACAACAGAAGGAGCGTTCGAGGGCTGATGCTGAAACCGATGCCGGTGACTGGATTGAGATTCGGGAAAATGTTCAACCTGTATTTGTCGGATACGAGCAACTTTCATGCTTAGCCCATATTGTCCGGTATCGTGAAATTTCGGCAAAAGGTAAAAAGCAGTTTCAAGTTGTTCTGGATTCAACTCCGTTTTATGCTGAAAGCGGAGGCCAGGTTGGTGATACCGGATTCCTGATAGCTGGAAATAAGAAAGTAGCTGTTACCGATACGAAAAAAGAAAACAACCTGATTGTTCATTTCTGTAATCAGCTGCCGGATGATGTCCACTTGCAGTTAACTGCTCAGGTTGATGAAAACCGGAGAAGGGCTATTACCTCCAATCACAGTGCAACTCATCTGATGCATGCTGCTTTAAGAAGCATTCTGGGAACTCACGTAGCTCAGAAAGGCTCATTGGTGAATGAAAATGTCACAAGATTTGATTTCTCACATTTCAGTAAGGTAACGGAAGTTGAAATAACTAGAATTGAGCAGCTGGTAAATGAGAAAATCATGGAGAATATTCTTCTTGACGAAAGGAGGAATGTGCCGATCAGGGAAGCACTTGAATTGGGTGCTATGGCATTATTTGGTGAGAAATACGGTGAATTGGTACGGGTCATTACATTTGATAAGAATTTTTCAGTTGAACTCTGCGGAGGAACTCATGTAACTTCAACCGCTCAGATTGGCTTGTTTAAAATTATTTCTGAAAGTTCAGTTGCTGCCGGAGTCAGAAGAGTAGAAGCGATTACCGGTCAGAAGGCACTTAGTTATTTAAACAGTAAGCATGCAGTACTGGATCAGTTGTGCAGAGTGCTGAATAATCCCAAAGACACACTGAAAGCAGTTTCTCAGCTTCAGGATGAAATTCACAAACTGAGAAAAGAAAATGAGACTTTGATTGCCGAAAAAAGCGCACTGCTTAAAGACGAATTAAAAGGTAAAATTAAATCTGTTCAGGATATCCATTTAATCAGTGAAGTAATCACCCTTTCATCTGCTGAGGCAGTCAAGAATTTGTCTTTTGCACTCAGAAATGAAATTGATAACCTCTTTCTTGTTCTAGGGTATGAGAGTGAAGGGAAAGCATTTCTGTCGGTTATCTTATCCGATGAATTGGTTCAGCTGCATAAAATGGATGCTTCGAAAATAGTCAGGGAACTGGCAAAGGAAGTTCAGGGTGGGGGCGGTGGCCAGGATTTTTATGCTACCGCTGGCGGTAAGAACCCTGCAGGACTTCAGCAGGCAATTACCAAAGCATCACAATTCATAACTGCTGTTTCAGGTGTCTGACCGGTTGTAATATTCTTCAACCAGCAATTCAGGTCGGTTCAGGCATTTCCAGGTCCACTCAAACCGTAAATTGTTCTTTTCTTTTTCGGATAGTTGCCAATTGACAGGTGCTGAATGTAATCTACTGGTCAGGTGGTAAAGAATGATACCGGCAGCAACAGAGACATTAAAACTTTCGGTAAACCCAAACATGGGGATTTTTAGTTTTTCTCCGGCAGATTGTTCGAGCATATCAGAGATTCCGGTTTGCTCATGACCGAAGCAGACAGCTAACGGTTGGCTGATGTCAAGTTCATGCAAGGGTGTAGCATTGCCATGTGGCGAGGTTACGACAATCCGATATCCTTTGCTTTTCAGATCTTCCATACATTGAACTGCAGATTTTCCTGAAGCCTGATGATATCTGAGAATAGTACTCCATTTACCTGAACCTCTCAAGATCCCCTTTGCAGGCTTAAATCCTTTTCCACCGCTGATTATGTAAACATCCTGTAAACCGGAGCATTCGCAAGAACGGATTACTGCATTGGTATTATGTTCATCAATCACGTTCTCCATTACACAGACAATATGACGGGTACGTGTTAATAATACTTTTTCAAATAACCCCTTCTTATTCTCGGTAAGAAAAGACTGAAGCCACTTCAGCAATTTAAGATCATTGATGATGTTTTCCGGAATTTCCGGCAATGTGATATGCTTTCTTAAGACCACCTTATTGCTTATTCTTTCTTTTCAGCAGGTACACACTCAGATAATGAGCAATTACAACAAAGACTATTGCAAAAATGTAAGGATACCGATCTATAACCTCACTTTTAATAAACTTATTGATAATGATTAGTCCAACCATCAGGATCAGCGTAATAACAATCATATAAACGGTTTTTGGTTGCATAGCAGTCTTTTAAATCCGGTTAAAAGTAAGCTAAACATTAAAATTATGTTATGGTTCTGAGTAAATAATCTTCTCAGTTTTAAGGTTGAGATAGGTTATCTTTTCATCCTTGTAACCAGCCAGAATAAAATCTGATACATGTGTAATTTTCTGGTATTCCGGTTCAAGCAGTTTTTTGCCTTTGAAAGAATAAAAACCGATTCCTTCTTCAGTTGTTACTTCAATTCCCGAATTTGTTATTTCTATTCGTTTAAACTGGGCAGCAATGATCAGATTGCCGGCTGAATCAATAACTCCGAAATTCTTTTTTAGCTTGACAACTGCAAGATGATGAAAAAATGCAGTTGCTGCATCAAATCTTGGTTGTATGTTGAGCTTGCCTGACCGGTTAGCATATCCCCATTTACCGTTTCGCCTAACTGCAACCAGACCTTCTGAAAAGAAGCCGGCATCTTCAAAGCGTGGAAAACTTAGTTTATTTCCGGAAGTGTCTATCAACACAACCTTATGATCCTGCCGGAACGTAACAATGCCTTCATGAAATTGCATTCGGCCAGCCGGATTAGACTGAGCTGGGATAACCGGAGAAATTACCAGTTCTCCGAATTGATTGATGAATCCCATTTTATTGTTTCTGACAATCAATGCCCTGTTTTCAGAGAAAGATGACAGGTAGCTGAATTCAAAAGGCAGCAGGATATCACCGTTCAGGTTAATAATTCCCCAATAACCGTCTTTCTTTGCCCGAGCTAAACTATTTCCAATCTGAAAGATATCATCATAAATAAATGGCACAGTTAACCTGCCAATCCGGTTAAGGATTCCTGCTTTTTCATTTTCCCGGATAATGGCATGACCGTCTTTAAAATCACCGGCAAGATCAAATCTAAAGTCTGTAATTTCTTTTCCTTCAATTGTAACATAACCGCTCATTCCACCTTTGATACCTGCACAAATCTGTTCGGAGGGTGAGCCGAGCTCATCATATTCAAATGGAATCAGTGTGTCTCCCACCCGGTTGATCAGACCGTACATACCAACTTTGGCTACAATAGCCGTATTTGAAACAAACGGCTCGGCATCGTCATATTGAAAGGGGATGACCTGAGTTGCTGATTTGCTGATAGATCCATACTGGTTGTTTTTCATGACAAAGGCTAACCCTTCACTAAATAATGAGGCATCCTGGTATTGAGGTTTAATAATCACCTTCCCGTCTTCATTGATATATCCATATTCATCATTCTGTTCAAACGGAAGAAGTACTAATTTCTGAAGTTTATAATCTTCTTCAAGTTCATCCATATAAGGATAATCGGGAAATTCGGTACGGAACCGGTCAAAAATCTCCTTGTCATAATGCTGCATATAAAGCGAATAAAGATGCCTCCAAGCTTCTGATGAATAATAATTCTGAGGATACTTTCTGACAAATGCCCGGTATTCGTTAAGCGTATGATTTTGAGTCATGAGATTATAGACAGCTTTCTCGGCATCCTGCTTATACGGGCTGTCCGGGTAATCTGTAAGAAACTGAATAAATGACGAGACCGTATGATCAGTGGTTTGTTCTTCAAAGAGTTGCTGCTGATAGAGCGATTCGGCTTCTCTGGTCTCTTTAGCCTCAGGATAAGTTTTTATAAAACTAAGGTAAGCTTGTGAAGTATTCTGTTTTCTGACCTGATCAAAAGCAATCTTATTCCTGTAATCTGTTGCCAGACTGCATTCTTTACAAAATCTGAACTCACTCAGATAGTGATTCAGCGAATCAATTGACGATGATGCAATAGCCTGCTTAAATGCCACAAGGCAGATCAAGGATTTAAGGTTACTGATGGAATCAGCGTCAATGCCTGATTTCAATAACCGGGTTCTCATTTTTTCATTTATCTCTGCATACAGGCTGTCGGCTATGAGAATGTATTTGCGGGCAGAATCGGTATTGAAAAAAGGATTATTATTCCGTGAGAAAATAATACTTAATCCAACAGATGATCCAACCGGTTTCTTTTTAAATGATTTTTCAAAATATGCTTTAGCCTGGAAATAATCATGGACACTTAGCCGCTGAAATCCTTTATCCTGCCCGGAGGTAATTGCAGGTGGCAGCATCATCAGCAGCGTAAGCAAATTGATAATGCAGCATTTCATTACTGTTACAAACATAATCAGGAAATGAATCCAGAATCCGGTTTATCTCATTTTTTCTGTAATTGAAATCTGAATTTCTTTACGCTTCAGGTAATTGGTAACAAATTGAAAGGCTGTTTCATCTTTCCCCATGAATTCAGGAGGGTAGATTCCCTTTTCAGTAAACTTACCTTGTATCAGCCATTGAGCAGCAGCCGAACAGGTATAACCGGTTGTCCTGGCCATACTCATCGTCTGAGTGGCAAGGTGGTAACGGTCGTATATGGTGTAAATGATCTCCTTCTCTTCTCCTGTAATGACAACTTTCATAATAGTAAAATCTTCTTCACCCGGGTTATATTTCCATTGTTTGAACAGCAGTGTTGAAGTTAGGCTGAGGGGCTTAAATGCTCCATCAGTTGTCTCAATCTTCTCTGCTGAAAAGAATCCAGAATCACGAAATGCTCTCATGAGCTCAGCATGTCCTGGAAAGCGAAGTGTTTTTTCTTTTAATGTATTCACCAAAGGGAGGCTTGTAAGAAGGGAACGCAGCCCGTCTGTATTGAATGCTTCCAATTGACCGCATTGAGGGAATTCAATCAGTTCAATTTCACTCAGTGCTTCCTTAGTAACAAATTTTCCATTCTCTTTTAACCGGGCAGGTCTGACATACTCTTCAATGACATCAGCAGGTGAGAAAGGGGCTTGATAATAAAATGGAGGAACCGGATGAAGCGGTAATCCTCCTACCATACACGAATAACTTTCTGTTTTCATTCGATGGTAATAGTATCCTGCAATCAGGTTACAATAACCGGGAGCTATGCCACAATCAATAATTGCGGTAACACCATTTCTTTTTGCCAGTATATCAAGCTGAAGACCGTCTTCGGGGAAAAAAGAAATATCCACTATGTTTTTCCCGGATTCAATTACTGTTTTCAGCATGTTGAAACCCAAAAAGCCGGGGACCGCTCCAATAACTAAATCATACTTCCTGACTGACTCCCGGATATCATCCGGCTGACTGAAATCACAGCGTACGGTTTTTAATCCGTATTGTGAGTGAATCTGCTTTAAAACCGTTTCATTCAAATCGGCACAGGTCACCTCATACGAAGCAGCCAGGTCAGCAGCAATGACTCGACCAACCATTCCTCCTCCGAGAACGATTATTTTCATTCGGAGATTATTTCCAGTTGTTACGCTCTTTCAGTTTTTGAATATGGGCCAGGTGATGCCTGCCATGCCATGCAAAAAATCCGATGGTTTCACCAATGGATTTGTATTCACCGCTTCCCGGATGAAAGTACGTTCGTTTATAGTCTTTCTTTTCAAGAGCTTTAACCAGAAACACCCAGCGTTTATGCAACCCTTCAAGAATTTTAAGCGAGAACTTTATATCGGGCTCAGTAGTGTCAGCAAGCTTTGCCCAGGTATCATCATTGTAAGGTTTGATTGTTGGATTTTCTTCCGTTAATGCCAGTTTTATACGGCAGAATGCATTGATATGACTGTCAGCCAAGTGATGTACTACCTGCCTGACAGTCCAGCCTCCTTCACGGTAAGGTGTGTTAAGCTGCTGCTTATCAAGTGTTGAAACGGTAGCTTTCAACTGGCGGGGCAGTTTTTCAATTTCTATTCTCCATGACTTGACATGGGATTTTAAAATTGGATCCGGCTTTTCAAATTTACCAATCGGGTAACGTAAGAATTCAAGGTTTTCCATAGTCTGGCATTTGATAGGTGAACTACAAAAATGGGATTTATTTTCTTTATGCTCTGGGTTTATTTTCTTTGACTTGTTTAAAGCAATTGCGTATGGTAAAGTTGTTCAGTTTAAAATTTGTTTTGATTCTTTTTTTTATAGCCGGAATATTCTCCTGCGGAGGAAACGGGAAGACTGTCTCGACTTATAAAAACAAGCTAAAACCACTGATAGAAGGTAACTGGATTAGTGATAATTTTCTAGATTCACTTAATTATTATTGGTCACCATCAAGAGTCAGAAATACCCCCTGCTTCGAAATGATTATCAGTTCAAAGATGGATTCAGTTGCCTGGATTGATGTAGGTGAAGAGATGAAAACTTTTCCAGTTAAGGTATTGAGTGATTCTTCTTTTAGCATAGAAGAGCTCAATCTGGTTGGAACTTATAGCAATAATTATAAAACACTGTTTCTAAAAAAGAGCGGTCTGGAAATTAAACTTAAAAAACTTCCTCAGAAATATGCTGTGAAATCATTAAGAGGGTGGATGTCAGGTATCGTATTATTTTTAAATGAAGAGCTGATAGCAGATGAATATTTTCTTGTTGATGAGGTTACCGGTAAGAATATACCCTGCTATTTTACAGCTTATGGTGAAGTTCATGGCATCTCAACTTATGAGAAATACAAATTGTGTTTTGCAGGAGATTGCCTGCTTCAATCGGATGATGATGTAATAACCTTAACAGATGAAAAGTCATCTGACCGTTATATCTGGAAGTGGGAAGGTGATACCCTTCGTTTTTACAGTGTAATGAATACCGGCACTCTTAAAGATCCCTTTCTGGTTCAACACGATTTGATGTTCAGTTTTATCCGGAAGAGGAATTAGCGGGTAAAATTTGTAAGTAAGGCCACCTGCCGGGAATTCCCTTCCAGTGTTCAATTTCAGCCTGAACAATACAGGCTTCGGCTGGTAACAGCGGTTGAACCGGGTGACCTGTAAGCAGCAATACCAGTTCACTAATGGATGGGTTGTGTCCGGTCAGAATCAATGTATCGTATGAATCGTGGATCGTTGTAATGTGAAGCAGCAAGGTACTACCGGTTGTTTGAAAAATAAAATGTTCTTTCTCTAAGTTATTTTCCGGAATGTTCAGCTGTTTAGCAATGATTAACACAGTTTGCAGTGTACGGGTTGCATCACTGGCAATCATCAGCGTGTTACCAGAAACGTACGGAATGAGTTTCCGTGCAGTTTGAGCAACTTCTGTTTTACCTTGCAGAGTGAGCTCGCGGTTAAAATCACCTTTTTTATTTATTGCCTCAGCCTGCCCGTGACGAACCAGAATCAAGGTTTTCATCAGGCTTATGAGCTGATTGTTGTTCCTTTCAATTGTGAAATTGTTGTAGCTGGGTTTGCTGATGAGAATACTGTGTTCCCTGCAACCAGTACATCAGCACCTGCCCGAATCAGGGATGCAGCATTTTCGAGTGTTACACCTCCGTCTGTTTCAATCAGTGCTTTTGATGCACTTACTTCAATCATCTTACGGAGTGTTTCAATTTTGGAATATGTATTTTCGATAAAAGTCTGCCCTCCAAATCCGGGATTTACACTCATTATACAAACCAGGTCTATGTCTCTGATGATTTCAGAAAGAAATTGAACAGGAGTATGCGGGTTAAGGGCCACTCCTGCTTTCATCCCGGCAGCTTTGATATCCTGGACAGTCCGGTGAAGATGGATGCAGGCCTCATAGTGAACGGTGAGTACATCAGCACCTGCTGCTCTAAAATCGTGGATGTATCGTTCAGGCTGTACAATCATCATGTGAACATCCAGGGGCTTTTTTGCATGTTTTTTAATTGCTTTAATCACCGGAATTCCAAATGAAATGTTAGGTACAAAGACACCATCCATCACGTCCAGGTGAAACCAATCGGCCTGGCTGTCATTTACCATGCTGATATCACTGTTCAGATTGGCGAAGTCAGCTGAAAGAATGGAAGGGGCTATAATCGGCATATCCTGTTTTTTTCAAAAGTAATGCATCAGTTTCGCTCACCAAAAATTGCACTTCCGATCCGCACCATTGTACTGCCTTCATCAAGTGCTATTTCATAGTCACTGGTCATTCCCATAGACAGAATGGTAAAGTTTTTATCGGAAGCAGTTAGTCCATCAAACAATTTTTTTAGCAGCCTGAATTCGCTTCTGATCTGGTTTTTATCATCTGTCAGGGTTGCCATTCCCATTAGACCCTTGATTGAAATATGAGGAAATGTTTTTGTCTTAATTTCATTGACAAAATGATTGAGTTGATCCAACAAAATACCAAACTTGGTTTCTTCCCGGGCAATGTGAACCTGAAGGAGGCAAGAGATTATTCGATTATGTTTTAAACCTTCCTTTTCCAATTCATTAAGCAGGCTTATCCTGTCAACAGAATGAATCAGATGAACATATGGGCTTATCAGGGCAGTTTTATTTCGCTGTAAATGGCCAATAAAATGCCAGCAGATGTCCTTTGGAAGGCCCTTATGCTTGTTCTTCATTTCAGCAGCATAGTTTTCACCAAAATCACGGATCCCTGAATTATAAACCTGTTGAATTTCTTCCGCAGACCGGGTTTTTGAAACAGCCACCAGCCTGGCATTATACTGAGTACATTTATTTACAATTTCTTCCAGTGCCTTAACAAACATGATTCTTATTTACCGGTAATTACAAACTCCGTTCTTCGGTTTCTGGCTTTTCCAAGTTCTGTCTCATTGGTGTCAATGGGTTTAGTCTGACCAAAGCCATGCCAGCTAAGCCGGGAAGCTGATATGCCAAGACTAATCAGGAAATTATAAACGGCTTTAGCCCGCTGCTGGCTAAGTAACAGGTTTTTTTCAGCATTGCCCGTATTATCGGTATGGCCATCAATCTCGACCTTTAAGAGCCGGTGATGCGATAGAAACTCCTTGAATTCACTGATTACACGTCTGGATCCTAAAGTCAGTTCATAAGAGTCGGTTGCAAAAAGGATGTCGGGTAAGGTGTAAGCTATACCAATATCTATTTTTTTAAGCTCAAAGTCGGCTTTTACCGGAGCATAGTTAACCGAATCTTCTTTTGAGAAGTAAACGGCATTAAAAGCAGCATCTTCCTTTTTGACAGTAAGCATAAAGTCATCCTTAAACGGAACAACAGAAGCATACCTGCCGGTCAGTGTGTCGTATTCGACATTCGTAACAGCATTGGTAGTAATGTTGGTCAATTCAATCCGTGCTGCTTTAGGAACTTCTTTCTTTTCATCCTGGAGAGTTCCTGAAACCATCAAGACTTTATCAGGCCGAACAGGATCAGGAATTTCAAATGAATAAATGTCATATCCTCCGGTCTCCTTGAGAGTATTGGAAGCAAAGTAGCCTGTCTTTCCGTCAGTGCTTACGAAAAAGCCAACTTCATCGGCATCCGTGTTTATAGGATAACCCAGGTTGCGGGGTGTACTCCAGTTTTTGTTATCATCCAACTGGCTTACGAAAATATCGAATCCACCCATACCCGGAAGGCTGTCTGAGGAAAAATAAAGGGTTCTTCCATCAGGGTGAATAAAGGGAGATTTCTCATTACCATTAGTATTAATTACATGGCTCAGTGGTTCTGCTTTTGACCAGGTACCATTTATTTTTCTTGAAACGAACAGGTCTGAAGTTTGAGTAATTGAATCACGGAAGGAAGCAAAATAAAGTGTCTTTCCATCAGGTGAAATACTGGGTTGGGAATCCCATTGCCTGGGATCGTTTACTGATTCACCTAAATTTGTGATTGGTCCCCATGAGTCTTTTATCCATTCGGAGGAGCAGATATCGAAATTACCGTCCACATTTACCGTAAAATAGAGGATCCGGTTATCAATTGTAACCGAAGGTCCACCTTCATTGCCCGTATGTCTTGAATTAAAAGGAGCAGGCAGAGGTTCACCTCTGCTAAATAAACCGTCAGGTTGCCGCTGAGCAATCATAAATTTTTCAACGCTTAAAGGTGTTAGTGAGCCTTTACTGTGCATTTCAAATCTGCGGGTAAAAAAGCAGAACTGGTTATCTGCAGAAATAACGGCCAGGTATTCAGGATCGGGAGTTGAAATTTCTTTTACCGGTACAGGATGAAAACCGACCGGGTTAGACATAAGTTTAGCTCTTACCAACAATAACTCTGCTTCTTTAAACTGTGCAGGCCTGGTTCCGCTTCCGAATTCGAGAAAACTTTTAAGGTAAATCTCAGCCTGAGTGAATTGACTGGTGCTATAAAAGTAATTACCAAGACGGAAATGAGACTCAGCAGACGCATCCGGACAGATATCAATCAGATAAGTATAAGCGATTTTCATCTGTTTATAGTCTTTCATATTATAGGCCATATCACCAATCAGCTTCCAGGCATCAGCATAATTCGAATCTTCTTCAATGGCTTTCAATGCCATTTGCTTAACTAACTCATATTTTTTTCCTGATTTGCGAAGAGAAATCGCTTTGTTAAAATTGGATTTTGCTTTTGCAGAAGCAGCAGGAGGGCAGGGAAGTGTTTTCTGTGAAAAAACGGAAACCGGGAAAAGAATTAATAACAGAACAACATATTGCATTGATCAGGAACTGGAATTCAGGGTGAAAGACGGGACTCGAACCCGCGACCTCCAGAGCCACAATCTGGCGCTCTAACCACCTGAGCTACAATCACCGTTTGGGTTTGCAAATGTAACTTGAAGCAATGAAACTTCAGGTAATTGCAGTAAACATTCTGAAAAACTTTTTTCAAAACAGCAAATTATTGCTCAGGTTCAACAGCCGGATCGTTTTTAATTCGAATAGTTAAGAAATGAAAAACTGTGAATAAATTTATCAGAAATGAACTCAGTACTAAAATAATCCTTTATTCAATTCCTACTTTTGTAAACCAAAATTTAGAATAGAACACCATGAAAAAGTTTGTTTTACTGACCGTATCGGTATTGATTGTAGTCAGCTTCAATTCATCAGCCCAGGAATTTCAGAATGGCACCAGTATGATTAATGCTGGAGTAGGACTGGGTAGTTCACTTGGAGGATTCGGATACACTTCACAAACACCGGCACTCGGTGTAAGTTATGAGTATGGAATGTGGGATATTGGCGGACCTGGAGTAATTAGTCTTGGAGGTTATCTTGGATATAAAAGCTTTAAGCATTCTGCCAATTCTGCTTATCTGGGCGGAATGTACACCTATTCGCAAAAATGGACTTACCTGATTATTGGCGCCCGCAGTGCCTACCACTTTAACGGATTGAATGTTGATAAGCTGGATTTATACGGAGGTGTCATGCTGTCATTCAATAATCTGAACTATAAATATTCAAGTAACAATCCTTATACGGAATATACCGGTGGGGATTACGGAAGTGGACTGGGTTTGTCCTTGTATGTAGGCAGCCGTTATATGTTTACTAACAACATTGGCGCATTTCTGGAAGCCGGCTACGGGATCTCTTATCTCTCAATTGGTGCTGCCTTTAAACTTTAACTGTTAGATACTGATGATTTCAGTTTTGTGTCGCTGGCAGATCTGTCTCCCGGAAGCATGTATTTTCTGCACGGGTAAGCACTAAGCAGGTTGTGTCTTAATTTCTGTTTTTTAACCAATTCGAATACCGGGGATTTATTCAAACTGACAGGCAACGGTCGGATTAAAAATTAATGGTTATCCTTTCTCAGCAATCAGTTTCTGGTACAGTTGCCTTGTGTCATTTACAAGACGGTCAACATGGTAGCGGCTGAAAACAAGAGAACCAGCTTTTTCCGAGAGTTGTTGTCTGAGTTCTTTATTATTTACCAGTTTCCGAAGCTGTACCGCAAAATGCTCCACATCACCGGAATTACTCAGCAAGCCGGTTTCATTTTCAACAATCAGATCTTCAACTCCGCCAACCCGTGTACTAACAACAGGTCTACCTGCAGCTTGTGCTTCAATCAGGCTCACCGGTGTTCCTTCATTGAGTGAAGTCATACATACAATATCCAGGCCGGCCATTGCACGGTCAATGTCTTTAATCCAGGAAGTAAAAATTACAGGTGATGAAGAGTTGATATTTTCGGGGATGGAATAATTAAGCGCTAAATTGCTGCAAAGGTTTTTTATCTGGTTATCATCTTCGCCTCCACCAATAATTACAGCCTTTACTTTTTCACGGGTGTTTCTTCTTAAATGGCTGAAAGCTTTTACAAACAATGAATGATTTTTAATGGCAGTCAGCCTGCCAATAATTCCAATGGCGATTTCATCATCAGCAATTCCGAAAGCTGCACGGAAAACTTTTCTTTTGTTAGGGATATTTTCTCTGAAGCGGGAGAGATCAAACCCAAGGGGAATAACCTCACATTTCTCAGTCGGACAGATTCCGAATTCATTACAGATCTCATGCTTTTGTTTGTTGCTGATGGCAATAATCCGGGAGCTTATGCCGGCAAGGTAGCGCTCAATCCGGATGAAGAACCGGGTTTTCAACGGTGAAAAATAGGAATGGAAAACATGACCATGAAACGTATGAAGAATAATTTTCACATTACAATGATGAGCCGCAAGCCTGCCCAATGTACCGGCTTTGGCCGCATGAGTATGGACAATATCCGGTTTAAAATCGCGGATCACTTTTTTGATTTCATTGTAAACCTGCCAGTCTCTACTGAGGTTTATGTCACGATGCATACTGTTGAGGTAAACCGCTTTCAGTCCCAGCTGCTCAATAATAAATTCTGAACTTTCTTCCGATTCTTGTTTGACACCGGAAAGCAATATCGTCTCAAATTCGGGTGAAAGGTATTTTGTGAGGTAGGCAGCATTGTACGTAGGACCACCAAGATTCAAACGATTAATGATTCGGAGAACTCTTGGCATAATTCAGGATTTTAAAAAGGAATGATGTCTTTTCCACCAGTATTGAAAAACAATCAGTGCCCAGATCCGGGCTACAGCCTCTCCGGGATAGGCGGTGTTAATCTGCTGCCTGAGTTTTTCTGTTTCTTCCGGGTCAAAAATGTTTTGTCCGGAAATGAAGTTTCTGTCAAGCAATTCATCAATGAGCGGCTTAAGTCCGGTACGAAACCATTTCAGCAGAGGTACTTCAAAACCATGTTTCTTCCGGGTTTTAACTGAATTGGGAACTAAATGCCTAAATGTATCTTTTAAAATTTTTTTCTGTGAACGGTTGTCAATCTTATAAGATGAAGGCAGTCCTGAAACAAAGTTGACAAGCTCAAAATCCAGAAACGGGCAACGAACCTCCAGGCTGTTTGCCATCGTCATTGAATCTGCCTTAATCAGCATATCTCCGGTAAGCACTAAATTAAAATCAGCACAAAAAACATCGTTCATGTTTTTTGTTCCTTCCAGGATTTTCAGGATTTCAGTTCTTCTTTGCTGATAATGGATTTTTTCGGTTTCACTATGTCTGATAAAAGAAAAAGCTTCTGCTTCATCCATGAGACTGCACCAGCGCCAGTAACGGTTAGCCGCATTGAGCCGGGCACCACTGACAAACCGGTTAAACTGCCTGAGCTGGTTAGCTGATTTTCCTTCCCTTGATCCAGAAAAATGCTTTAATACCGGTGACAATAGACGCATAGAAGAAGTTAATAAGGGCTGATTACGGACAATCCACTCTGCACGGTGTTTGTTATAACCCAGGAAAAGTTCGTCAGCTCCATCACCTGAAAGAGCAACTGTAACTTCTCTCCGGGTATGCTGACTGAGAATGTAAACATTCAATGCCGAACTGTCGGCAAAGGGTTCGTCCATGTAATTCAAAACATCAAACAGAATTTCAAATAAGTCATCATTGGTAAGACTGAAAGTTGTATGTTCGGTCTGATGCATGTTAGCAACCGCATGAGCATATTCGGTTTCATCAAATTCCGGTTCATCCTTAAATCCGATAGAAAAAGTTTTCAGGTTGGGTTTATATCTTGCTGCCAGGGCTGTAATTATGGAGGAATCCCAGCCGCCACTCAGGAAACAGCCCAGCGGAACATCACTAATCATTCTTCTTTGAACGGCTTCTTCGGTAAGCTTCTCGAGATGTTTTAAAGCCTGCTGGTAATTAATTTCAGGATGCTCTTCTCGGGGAATAGAATACCATTGTTTTTCACTGACAGCTGAAATGCTGTGAGTACTGAATTTCATGAAATGGCCGGGCCTGAGTTTTCTGATTTCTTTGAAAACAGAGTAAGGAGGTTGAAAATAATTTAGCTGAAAGAACGACAGCAAGGAAGCCTTATCCAGAGTCAGGTCAAGTTTGAATTTTAGCAGTGATTTTATTTCAGAAGCAAATACAAACTGGTTTTCATCTAAATAATAAACCAGTGGTTTGACACCATAACGGTCACGGGCTAAAAACAATTCCTGATTTTCATTGTCAAAAATAGCAAGTGCAAAAAAGCCATTAATCCGTTCCAGACATTTTTCTTTCTCCATGATATAGAGATAAAGCAATACCTCGGTGTCCGAATCTGAAGTGAGGTTGAATCCTTTTGCCAGGACCAATTCCCTGTACTGTTTGAAATTAAAAAACTCACCGTTCAGAATAATAGTGAACCGCCCGGATTGATCAGTCATCGGCTGTTTACCGGCATCACTCAAATCAATTACAGAAAGTCTTCGGTGACCGAAAACAACATTTTTAAAGGAGTATATGCCTCTGGCGTCCGGTCCTCTTAACGAAAGACTGTCAACAGCCTGGTCAATATTGTATTGCTGAGGCTCACTGTTTTTGCTAAAACTAACAATACCTGAAATACCACACATTTAGTTCAGCAGGGCAGCCCATTTAGAATGAAAGAATAGCAATTGAGAGAACTAAACAGGGAAATTGTTTTGCTCATCTCAATCTTCTAAAAGGATTATATGTGAATGACTTCTCCATAAGCAGCAGCAACGGCTTCCATTATAGCTTCACTCATTGTTGGGTGCGGGTGAATCGTTTTTATGATTTCATATCCGGTAGTTTCAAGCTTACGTGCGGTAACGACTTCTGCTATCATTTCAGTCACATTGGCGCCAATCATGTGGCAGCCCAGCCATTCACCGTATTTAGCATCAAAAATAACTTTTACAAATCCTTCCGTTGTTCCGGCAGCAGAAGCTTTTCCGGATGCTGAGAATGGGAATTTACCTGTTTTAATATCAAGACCTTTTTCTTTGGCCGCCTTCTCAGTTAAACCGACAGAAGCAATTTCGGGCTGGCAGTATGTACATCCGGGGATATTGTGATAGTCAATTGGCTCAACATCCAGTCCGGCAATCTTTTCAACGCAGGTGATACCTTCATGGGAAGCGACATGAGCCAGTGCCGGACCTTTTACTATGTCACCAATAGCATAATATCCCGGAATGTTGGTCTGGTAAAAATCATTGACGAGGATTTTTCCTTTATCCGTGAGAATTCCAGTTTCTTCCAGTCCTATATTTTCAATATTAGTCGTTATTCCAACAGCACTCAGAATAACTTCGGCTTCCAGTTTTTCTTCACCTTTTGGAGTCTTAACAGTTACTTTACAAACAGAACCTGAGGTGTCTGATGCAGTTACTTCAGAAGAGGTCATTACTTTAATACCCTGTCTGGTAAATGATTTCTCAAGTGCTTTTGAGACTTCTTCATCTTCAACCGGAACAATGTTTGGCATGAACTCAATCAGTGTGACTTTGGTTCCCATAGCATTATAAAAATAAGCAAACTCACTGCCAATTGCTCCAGAACCAACTACAATCATGGATGCCGGCTGAACGGAAAGAGCAATTGCTTCCCGGTAGCCGATTATTTTTTTGCCATCCTGTATCAGGGTGGGCAATTCACGGGAACGGGCACCGGTAGCAATAATGATATGTTTCGCTTCAAGGGTGCTTTCTTTACCGTCAGCACTTTTTACCTGAATTTTTTTCCCGGGTTTAACTTTGGCAGTTCCGGCAATAACTTCAATCTTGTTTTTCTTCATTAAGAATTGAACACCCTTACTCATTTTCCCGGCAACGTCACGCGATCGTTTTACAACGGATCCAAAGTCCTTGTCAACTCCCGATGCCTTTAGTCCGTATTCCTGAGCATGCATCAGGTACTCATAAACCTGGGCACTTTTCAAGAGTGCTTTGGTTGGAATACAACCCCAGTTCAGGCAAATTCCACCCAGTTCGGCTCTTTCAACAATAGCGGTTTTCATTCCTAATTGAGAAGCACGGATGGCTGCTACATAACCTCCCGGTCCGCTTCCTATAATAATTACATCATAACTCATAGTCAGAAATTTAATTTGAAGGGCGAAGATAAGGATAGACAATGAGTTGAACGATGCATGATTCAGAAATTAAGATTTACAGATGACGGATTCATTCAATTCTGAAAGCCGGGGAGTCACTACCTTCGCACTATGATAAAACTGATTCCGGTTCAAAACTGGGTTCCGTCTTTAAGTGGTCCATTAATCATTGCCGGGCCATGTGGTGCAGAATCTTACCAGCAGATTATGATTACGGCTCAGCTGATTAAAGCTACCGGCAAGGCTCATATACTTAGAGCCGGAATCTGGAAGCCCCGAACCCGTCCGGGTTCGTTTGAAGGTAAGGGTGAACAAGCATTATCCTGGCTGGCAGAAGCAGGCCGGAAGACCGGCTTATTAACAGCTGTTGAAGTAGGAAATTCCTATCATGTGGAAAAAGCATTAAAAGCCGGTATTGATGTTTTATGGCTGGGAGCACGCACTACGGTAAATCCGTTTTATGTTCAGGAAATTGCAAAAGCACTCATTGGTACGGATGTGCCGGTTATGGTAAAAAACCCGGTCAGTCCTGATTTGCAATTGTGGATCGGAGCATTGGAAAGGTTAAACAAAGCAGGAATTGGAAAACTTCTGGCTGTTCACCGGGGGTTTACGTCTCTTACATCTTCCAGCCTCAGAAATGCACCTCACTGGGAGATTGTAATTGAATTAAAACGGCAACTGCCTGATGTTGCTGTTATTTGTGACGTTAGCCATATTTCCGGCAAACAGGAATTCATTCCGGCAATTGCTCAGCATGCACTGGATCTTGATTTGCAGGGGCTGATGATTGAAACGCATTACCATCCTGAAGAAGCTCTCAGCGACAGTCAGCAACAGATAACACCCCGTCAATTTAATGAGCTTATTGAAAAACTGAATGTTAGAAAATCAAAAAGTGATGACATCGTTTTTAAAACAACAATTGAGGAACTGAGAAACCATATTGATAGTATTGATCATGAGTTGCTGCAATTGCTGGCAGGCCGGTTCAGACTTGTTCAGCGAATAGGTGAATTTAAAAATTCAAGTAATGTGACTTTGCTTCAGCTTAAGCGATGGACGGAGATGCTTGAGGATAGGGTGAAACAAGGCAAAACAGAAGAGTTGGATGAGGTTTTTGTTACCAGGCTGTTTGAATTCATACACAACGAGAGTCTGAGGCTACAAAATCAGATTCTAAACAGTGACCATGATGCTGAGCAACCTTTGCTTTCAAAGTATGAACAGCAGAATAATTCAAAATCCTGATTGCTGGCAAAAGCTGCGCCAGTTTATAAAAGGCAGGAGCTATTCAATGGTGTTTGTATTATGTGACAAAAATACAGCCAGGTATTGTTATCCGGTCATAAAAAGCAAACTACCGATACATGAACGGATCATTATTTCAGCCGGAGAAAAAAACAAATCGCTTCAGTCAGCTGGTTTTATCTGGAATCAACTTACTGAGCGGGGAACAGGCAAAGATTCATTGCTTATCAACCTGGGAGGTGGTATGGTTACCGATACAGGCGGATTTGCAGCCTCAGTTTATAAGCGGGGAATCGATGTAGTAAATATCCCGACAACATTACTGGCACAGTGTGATGCAGCCATTGGTGGTAAAACAGCACTTGATTTTAAGAATATAAAAAACATCATTGGCAGTTTTCATTTTCCGGTTGCAGTTCTGATTGAACCTGCTTTTTTGAAAACCCTGGACAAGCGGACTCTTCTTTCCGGATTTGCTGAAATGATCAAAACGGCAATCATTGCTGATAAGAAACTGTTCAGAAAACTGAGTAATACAGAAATTATTCCTCAACAATTGCAACCGCTGGTTAGCCGGGCTGTCCGAATAAAACAGAATATTCTAAAGCAGGATCCGTTTGATTTGAAAACCAGGCAGGCATTAAATTTTGGACATACAGCAGGCCATGCGTTTGAAAGCCTGATGGCAACCAGGAAAGACTACCTGCTGCATGGTGAAGCCATTGCGTTAGGCATGGTTGCAGAGTCGTTTATTGCCTTAAATAAAAGTCTGATTACAGTAAAGGAGTTGAATCAAATTACAGACCTGATTAGTCATCATTTCGAATTACCCCATATTGCAGAAGCTGATTTTGATAAGCTATTCAGTCTGATGAAGCAGGATAAAAAAAACCGAAAACAGGAAATCAGAATGGCCCTGCCAGAAGGAATTGGTAAAGTGAAAATTAATACTAAGGTTCAGCCTGATATTATTTACAGTGCTTTTCAATACTGTAACTTTGCTCTTCATTCCTGAAAAAGTGAGTTTCCTGTATCATCTTTCGGCAACTAAAAGTCTGAAATCTGTTATTAAGCTTCCAGGTTCAAAAAGTGAAAGTAACCGGGCTCTCATCCTGCATCAAATAAGTAATAAACAGTTTAGATTTTCAAATTTATCGAATGCAGAAGATGTTGTGATTTTAAAAAAGATTTTTGAGAAAGAAAGTAAACAGGTTTATGTCAAAGAAAGTGGAACTGCACTTCGGTTTTTGATTGCTTATTACTGCATTACCAATAAAAATAGGATTATTACAGGATCAGAGAGCCTCTGCAAACGCCCGGTAGGCAAGCTGGTTGAAGCCCTTCGTCAGCTTGGATTTAAGATTAATTATTCCAGAATTCAAGGTTATCCACCAGTTGAAATTGTACCGATTGAAAATAAATTTTTGAAACAAAAGGCTACCATTGATGCCTCAGAAAGCAGCCAGTACCTCTCTGCACTTCTGATGATTGCACCGTTGTTACCAAACGGAATTGAATTAAGGCTAATAGGTAAAATTGCATCTGAGCCTTATCTGAAAATGACGCTTGAGTTAATGAAACAGGCGGGAATCGTTTACAGCGAGTTTGACGGAATCATTAAAGTTACTAGGCAGGAATTTAAATTAACAGATTATAAAATAGAAGGAGACTGGTCATCTGCCTCAGTCTGGTTTCAGGCAGTTGCATTTTCAGATCAGGCAGATTTAACGATTCACGGATTGAAGGAATTCTCGCTCCAGGGGGATGCTGTTCTTTGTGATTGGATGCACCACTTTGGAGTTCAAACCGGGTTTTATTCTCATGGTATTGTTTTGACAAAAATCAAAGGATCATTGCCATCTGACCTGGAGCTTGATTGTAGTCAGAATCCAGACCTGGCTCAGGCTATGATGGTAACTGCTGCCGTTAAAAATGTAAGACTGCTACTTACAGGAACCCGGAACCTGCGAATCAAGGAAACGGATCGGCTGGAAGCTATGCGCAAAGAACTGGTAAAAATAAATGCACGGCTCGATATTATTTCTGATGATGAATGTGTGCTTTATCCGTCATTCCGGTTTGTCAGTGACCGCTTTGCTACCCATAATGACCACCGGATGGTATTAGCCTATTCTCCACTTTCTGTCTTGCAACCGGTTACTATTGAAGACCCGCTTGTTGTTATGAAATCTTATCCTTCGTTTTGGGACGACTTCAAGAAAATTGGTGAAATTAACTAGTCATAACCTCATTTAAATTTCAATGCTGTCTTTACAATAAGACATCTTCCTGAAAATAATTCTAAATCAATGCCAACACCAGAATAAATTCATCAGAAAGTTACTGGTGAGTTTTAGGAGCCTATACCGGAACATTTAGTAAACATGTAAACAGAATAATTATTATCAGATTACTTAAGAACTGAGAAATTGATTATTCCTTTTAGTCCGTTAAGCCAGGCTTTTACATTCATCTGATTTTTACCGGCTGGTTGAATTTCATTGAGTTCAATCCATCCATCTTTGCAGGAAATCCGGAAAAAAGTTTTTCCGTCTGACTTGAGTAAGCCCGTTTCGGAAGCAGATTCGGATACCTTGCTTGCCGAATAAATCTTTAGCGTTAATGCTTTCCCGTTAGGGTATTTGATTTCAAAGTAGGCTGCCGGATAGGGGCTTAATCCCCTGATTTGGTTCAAGATTTCATCAGCACTTCGGTTCCAGTCAATCCGGCAGTCTGGTTTGAAGATTTTAGGTGCTGTTTGCAGCATGTCTTTCTGCCCGGCAAAAGTATCCTGCCGGATTGTTTCGATCTTCCCCGATTCAATCGCTTTAATGGTTCTGATTATAAGATCAGCACCTGCAATCATCATCCGGTCATGGAGCTCACCGGCTGTTTCTAATTCTCCAATAGAGATTTTTTCATTAAGAATAATCTCACCGGTATCAATCACATCATTGATAAAGAAGGTAGTTAGCCCCGTTTGCTTTTCTCCATTCATAATTGCCCGGTTAATCGGTGCAGCTCCCCGGTACTGAGGCAGCAGCGATGCATGCAGGTTAATTGTTCCTAATTCAGGAATTGACCAGAGTGCTTTTGGCATCATCCGGAAAGCGATTACAACCATCAGGTCGGGCTTAAGCTGGTAAATCTCATTCAGAAAATTTGCATCCTTCAGGTTAGCTGGTTGCCATATTCTCAGGTTATGCTTCTGAGCAGCTGATTTTACCGGTGAAACAGTTAGTTTTAATCCACGGCCTGCAGGCTTATCAGGAGTTGTAAGCACGCCAGCCACTTCAAATCCGTTTTGAATTATTGCTTCAAGCGAAGGAACAGCAAATTCAGCAGTTCCGGCAAAAATGATTTTCATTGGATTTGAAATGGATTACAGCTGTAAATAAATAACAAATCGGAGAAATAAACTTTTTAGAGTTTCAAATGTTCCTACTCATTTAAAACGCTGGACTACGCACTTAAAACACTGGAAATGACAAAATTTGTTTTTCATCCGGCAAACAGCCGGGGACATGTAAGTCATGGTTGGCTTAATGCCTATCATTCGTTTAGTTTTGCAAGTTGGCAAAACCCAGAGCGGGTACACTTTGGTAAGCTTCGGGTTTTAAATGACGATACCATTGAAGCCGGAAAGGGATTCGGAACACACCCTCATGATAACATGGAAATTATTACGATTCCTTTAAGCGGATCATTAGAGCATAAGGATAGCCTGTTAAATGGAGCAGTCATTCGTAGTGGTGAAGTACAGGTTATGAGTGCAGGAAAGGGAATACTACACAGTGAATTCAACTCGTCAGCTTCCGGACCGGTCAACTTATTTCAGATCTGGATCTTTCCAAAAATCAAGAATGTACAACCCCGCTATGGCAAGGCTGCTTTTGATGTAAATGACAGAAGGAATAAATTCCAGTTATTGGTTCAGCCCGGGCCTGTTGACTCTGGTTTATGGATTTACCAGGATGCATTTCTGAGTATGGGTAATTTTGAAAAGAACTTTTTAGGCACTTATTCAGTCCATAAAGCAGGCAATGGAGTTTATATGATGGTTGTAAAGGGAGTATTTGAGATAAATGGAGAACTGCTGAGCCAAAAGGATGCATTAGGAGTATGGAATACCCATAATATTCAATTTTTATCAAAAGCAGATAACAGTGAACTGCTGATGATTGAAGTACCAATGAACTGATGCGGACAGATTCGTTACAGATCTGAAAGCTTAAGTGTTTTGTCTTTTCTTATTCCTCTTTCAGTTTTTCTCAAGGTACAGATTTCAATTTGTGCGTCATGTTCAAAGAACAGCTTCCAGTTATTGTCATTGGCCATTTCAAGAAATGCTTGCTTTTCGATCAAGGTGGTCAGCGGTCGGGTATCATAAGCCATGACGTAAGGCAGCGGGATATGGGCTGCTGACGGGAGCAGGTCTGCAACATAAACCACACGGGTGTTCTTATAAGGAATAACCGGGAGCATCATTCCGTCTGTATGACCCCGTGCAATCAGGACCGGGATATCCGGATGAAAATTATGCTGAGTTATTAATTCGATGTTGTGAGTCTGATCAACAGCACCCATGAGCATTGTTAGCTGACCGCTTTCTTTAATTGGGATAATGTTTTCCCTCAGGAAAGAAGCTTTTTCCCTATTATTTGGTTTGGTGGCCCATTCCCAGTGATCTTCAAAGCTCCAATAAACTGCATTTTTAAATGCAGGCTCATAACCGGTTTTGTTTTTATTCCACTGAATACTGCCTCCGCAATGATCAAAATGCAGGTGAGTAAGCAGTACATCGGTTATCTCATCTTTACTGATTCCAATTCGGTTCAGTGATTTATCAAGTGAATCATTCCCGTGAAGATAGTAGTAACTAAAAAATTTAGCATCCTGTTTTTCTCCGATTCCGTTATCAATAAGTATTTTTCTTTTGCCATCATCAATCAGCAAACAGCGCAAGGCCCAGGTGCACATGTTATTTTCATCAGCAGGGTTTAAACTGTTCCAGATAGATTTTGGGACGACTCCGAACATGGCCCCTCCGTCAAGTTTGAAAAGACCGGTTTCAATCGTATAAAGGTTCATAAGATCAAATTTTGTTAAAAACGATTTTTGCAAAGGTAAAACTTAACCTGCCGGTCAGTTATTTTTGGGCTTGTATTCATGGAGATGAACATACATTTCATTGCAATTGGTGGGGCAGCCATGCATAGTCTGGCCCTGGCTTTACTATCAAAAGGATTTAAGATTAGCGGATCAGATGACGAAATTCAGGAGCCTTCCCGGTCGCGATTGCTGGCTGCCGGAATTCTTCCTGAAAAGGCAGGGTGGTTCCCTGCTAAGATTCATCAGCAGTTAGATGCAGTTATTCTGGGGATGCATGCCAGAACTGATAATCCTGAATTGCTGGAAGCAAAAAGACTGGGACTGAAAATTTATTCTTATCCGGAATATCTTTATGAGCATTCGAAGAATAAAAAAAGAATTGTGATCGGTGGAAGCCATGGCAAGACAACCATTACTGCCATGATTCTGCACGTCATGAAATTACTGAAACATGATTTTGACTACATGGCTGGTTCGGCATTGCCCGGCTTCGAAAATATGGTTAAGCTGAGTGATGCTCCGGTAATAGTTCTTGAAGGAGATGAGTATTTGTCGTCACCAATTGACCTCAGACCGAAATTTCATTTATATCATCCTCATGTGGCTGTAGTCAGTGGCATTGCTTGGGATCATATTAATGTCTTCCCGACTTTTGAGAATTATACTGAACAGTTTAGCATTTTTATTCAAAAAATTGAGCCGGGGGGTGTTTTAATTTATTGCAATGAAGATGAATTACTGAAGCAGTTAGTGACTCAGGCAAAACCTTCTGTTCACCGGGTAGCTTATGCGGCACCGGAATCCGTTATTAAGGATGGAATTACCTATCTTATTTCAGATGATGGGTATAACTATCCGCTAGGCGTATTCGGGCATCACAACCTGCTCAATCTGGAAGCAGCCAGGCTTGTGTGCGAACAATGCGCAATCAGCCGGGTTGAATTCTACCAAGCTATTTCATCCTTTAAGGGAGCAGCCAGAAGGCTTGAAAAAGTTTTTGCCAATGATAATTTTTCTGTTTTCCGCGACTTTGCTCATTCACCTTCTAAGCTAAAAGCAACTATTGGGGCTGTGAAAACCCAGTCTGTTCAGAGAAAGGTTGTTGCTTGTATGGAACTACATACGTTCAGCAGCCTGAATATAAACTTTTTGACTGAATATGCGGGAAGTATGGATGAAGCAGATATTGCAGTCGTTTATTTTAGTCCGCAAACCATATCACATAAGAAACTGAAACCGGTTTCAGAAGAACAGGTGAGAGAGGCTTTTGGGAGAAAAAATCTGTTTGTATTCAGCAATTCAGCCCGTCTTTCAGAATTTCTGCAAACTTTAGATTATCGTAATACCGTGTTGTTATTAATGAGTTCTGGAACTTTTAATGGGCTTGATGTAACTGCATTGATTAAGTTAATTACCCGGTCAGTCGGTAAGGCCGAAGCCTAAGAGCAAATGGCAGTCTGAAAGATGTGAGTATATCGTTCTACCATCTTTTCTTCAGTAAACTTCTCAAGATAGTATGCTCTGCTTTCCTGACCCATTTTTTCTCTCAGCGGTTTGTTTTCAATCAATAATAAAAGTTTTTCGGCAATAGACTCAGGGCTGTTGTCTGCCACAATAAAGCCATTTTGATCATTAATGACACATTCAGTGATGGCACCTTTATCAGTTGAAATAACCGGCAGACCGGCAGCCATTGATTCAACGATCACCCAAGGATGGCCTTCGGGTTCGCGGGGAGTAAAAACAAAAATATCAGCATTAGCCAGCAACTGAAGTTTTTCAGTACTTTGTTCCGGAGGTATGAAATGAATCTTAAGATCTTCTTTTTCGATTAAAGAAAGCAGTTTTAATTTTAGCTGTTCATTTCGCCAGCCTCCCAGCGCAGTTAACTGAAATGGAAGACAGGTTTTTTTATTGAGAATTCTGACTGCTTCAATGACATCTTCAATTCCTTTTGATGCCTGGAGATTTCCCAGGTAAAGCAGATTAAGCACATTCCCTCTGGCTGTTCTTTCCGGGAAAGTATAATTTCCACCATTGGGTGAAACATAAATTTTCTTATCTGTGAAGTAGCCTTCAAACAAGGCTTTCAGGTTGTTCCCTAATACAATCACACCATCTGACCTCTTCAAAACGGTTTTTACATACTTTTTTATCAGGAAACCGGAACTGTTAATCCAATTCCTGAAGTTGCTTCCTCTGAGCTGAATTAATGCTTTTCTGCCGGTTATCCATGCAATCCAGATAAACCAGGAATCTTTAACAAAACCAATCGTTGACTGACTAATAGGGATAAGAACCAGATCAGGTTTTTGACTCATACAGACTTTCAGAAAACGGAAGTAAATGGAATAATTCCGAATAAGTTTCTTTAAACTCCATTTTCCCATTGAAGTCAAAGACTCGTTTACTGTTGTATCAATATGTAGGAGCTGAAACCGGTTCTTCAGGTCAGAGTTCAGTAAAATCTGGGTTGCGATGGCAGGACCCATATAGGGAGGAGGTAATTTACCAAGGATGAGAACTTTTTTTCCGGGCATGAAATAACCTAAAAATAATTTTTAATTAATTTCTTTGGAAGACAAACCAATGCATAAACAGCACAGATAACATTCATTAAAGGCATATAAAGAGTTAACGGAGTGCTGATGCTATAAAGTATAACCGATCCGACAGCACCAAAAATCAAATACATATAGGCTGGCCGGAAATCGGGGATTCTGATTAATAAATTGAATAGTAAAATAAGATAAACAGAAAGTCCAATATATCCGGTTGTAAAGGTTACTCTTAAGAAGTCATTGTGAGTGCCGCCAAATAGAAGGTCTGACTTAATGTCGGGCGAATAGGAAAGTCCAAAGTATTGGTACAGGATTGATTTTTCTGAAAACTCAGTCCACATGCGTTCCCAGCGGCCAACTCTTCCATGTAATGCCTGTGACTGATCTTTGTCTCCTGAATAGACTTCCGTATCAGTCTTTATTAAAGGCATGATGGTTGATTCGTAAATTGACTCACCAAAGAAGTTAAAAATCAGGATACCGAAACCAATTATAATCATACTTTTAAAAATACTGATTCTCAAGCTAAACAGAAAGTAAGAAATAATTAAAAAGCCAAGAACCCCCATAGTTGCTAAATGATTCAGTCTGGGTATTAGTAAAAGTGAAATCGCTACAATAGTGATAAAAAGGATAATTCTGAATTGATGACTCCATTTGGATTGCTTCCGGGTCAGAAAATAGGCACTGATCAGGCAACTCATATTAATGTATATGCTGTAATTCATCACATCAGCAAAGGAGCCTTCCATTCGTTCAAGGCCTCGTGAGGTAACTACCTTTATCGGGTTGATAATTAATTCATAGCTGACAATACCCAAAACAAAAATGGATGAATATAAAAAGGTAACCAGGATTCCGTCAAGGTCTTCTGATGACCGGATCAGCCGCCTGTAGAAAAAGAACAGCAGTAAAGGGGAGAGTGTTCTTAATGCAGTCCGGTAGGTTTCAATTGAACTAATATTTCGTGATATAAAAATTAACATACCGATGCAGGTTAGTGTAAACAAGACCTGATATGAACGGTCAATCGGAGTACCCCGATTAACAACAGGATAGCGGAATACAGAAACAATAAACAGAATCAATGATAAGATCCCTGCAATATAAGGGGGTGAAGCAAGCGGTGAGAAGTGCTTGAAATAATAAAAACTGTCAATCAGCGGTCTTAATAAAATCAGCCAAATATAAATTTTGAACAACACCGGCTGTTTTAAATACCAGACTCTCCAGGTTTCAAATTTCATTTTAATTGCAGTGATTCAATCGCATCAACAAATCCTTCTGCACTCTTTCTAACCGTGACTTTCGTTGCAATGTCAGCAGCAGCTTGTTCACCTATTCGTTCTTTTAAAGCTTCATCATCAAGCAGGCGATATAATAATTCTGCTGTTTCACGGGTGTTTTCAAAATTTACTTTAAAGCCATTAATACCGTGGTCAATTAGGTCGTGGGTAGCAGCAGCATTTATTGATGATAAACATACCAGCCCTGCTGCCATGGCTTCGTTCAAAACCAACCCCCAAATATCAAACCCTGTTTGGAACAGGAAACAATAGCTTTGAGCAAAGAAGCGGGGGAGTTCGCTTTGTTGCTGAAAGCCGTGAAAAACAACATTTTTCTCAAACCCTTTTTCATGAACATAATCTTTCATAGCTTGTAAGTCAGGTCCGTCACCGATAACGTCCAGAACAAAGTCATTTCTCTTTTGTGATAACTGATCTGTTACTTTTAACAAATCAAGCATTCTTTTACGGGCAGAGAAATAACCAACTGTGCAAAGATGCTTGATCTCGTCTGGCTTTTGTTCTGCCCGGTAGCAGCTGGTCTGTTCTCGGAAGAAACGGGTATCTACCGTATTAATCCCGATAAACACTTTGGAAGGATCTGCTCCCAATGACTGAACATATTCCTTTGCTTTATTGCCATATACCACACAGGCACTACTTCGCTTTAACAATACAGACCTGACTAACTTTCTTAAAAATGAATCATTCCGTCCTTTAGTAATTACACTGCCTGTCCAAATAATAAATGGAATGCGTGATACGAATGACTTAACCCATAACAGAATAGTTGAAATACTAAATCCGTTGGTAATCACAGCATCGGGGTTAAGTTTATTAAGATCGCGGTTAAGGCCTGAGTAAGAAAAATAGGTTTTCTCATTATTACCAAAGTGAACTTTGCGGGAAGTTAATACAGAATAATTGAACTTTAATTGCGATTTGTTCCACTGATGGCTTCTTCGACTATAGGTTATGGCTCCAAAAATCACATGAAGGCGAATCCCTTTTTCAGCTAACTGATTGTTGAGTTCATTGAATAAGGCAACCCGGTAAGGATTCGGAATATTGGTAATCAGAACGACTGTTAATGTTTTTGTTGGATTCTGCATCAGCAACCGTTTAATAATTTATAAATAGAATAGAATTTATTTTCCATCTTTTCCAATGAAAACTCAAGTGCATATTCTTTTCTTGTACGAATAAATTCTTCCTGATGAATCAGATTCCTATTCTGGTAATAATGTTCCAGCCGTTGTGCCGCCTGGTTTTCCGTTTCCACAATGTCTTCGGCAGAAACGTCTCTTAAGATTTCTATAAGTCCACCGCTATCTCTAAAAACAATTACCGGTTTACCAAGGTAAAGGGATTCAATCGCAACAAGTCCAAAAGGTTCATTTTTGGAGGGGAACACACAAACATCCATGAGCGACTGCCAGTCTGCCGCATTTATCTGGAATCCCAGAAATCTGGTTTTTGATTCAAGATGCTCTGATTTGACTTTTTGTTCCAGCAGACTTCTGTCAACTCCGTCTCCGACAAGGATTAATAAAACATCAGTTTTACCTGCCGAGAAGATTTTAAATGTATCAATAAGCCTGTCAATCCTTTTAAATCCAGCCAGCCTGGAAATGGTACCAATAATAAACTTATTCGGATTAGATTGTTTAAATTCAATAGCAGCTGAATCATGAGCAAGCTGAATCTGGCTAAAGTCAATTCCATTATATACTAATTCATACTTTACACTTTTTAATCCATACCTGGTGAGTGCAGTGTCTTTTGTGAATGCTGAATTAAAGGTTACAATATCTGTATAGCGGTTAAGAAAGAAACGAATACCAGCCTGGATGAGTTTATCCGACCATTTCATTTTTCGCCCAAAGCAGAAATTACCATGGAGAGTATAAACTATTTTTTTAGATGATAAGGCTGCTGCAAGCGAAACCCATGGGTTAAAAGTATGAATGTGAATTACATCTGCAGACGAAAAAACAGCTTTTAGTTTTTTCCATGCTTTCGGGTTAATCAGGATCCCATTTTTTAAACTTAGAAAATCATATTTAATATTTTTCTCATCAAGCACCTGTAGGAGCAAGCCTTTTTTTGATCCAATCAGAATAAAACTCTCCAGGTCATTACGTCTTTGCTGAATTTCGGCCAGCCAGATCGTTAGTTTTTCGATTCCTCCAATATTACCGGACCAGATATAATGGACAACTTTCATTAAACTGTTTTTTGAAGAACTCTATAATTGTTTTTGGGCAATATATCCATAACCTCTCACATTATTCTTTAGGGATCCGGTGAGTTTACGAACAACTTTAAACCTGTAAAGTGCAAGGTAACAATACTGTGGAAGGGCTACAAGAATCATGATAAACGGATTCCAAACCGTGAATAGCACAGGCAAATGAATGGCTTTTGCCATTACATTCCAGAATCTTAGCTGAGGCTGAACCAGCATACTGATCAATACACCAGTATAACCAGCGAATGCTGTTATACAAAGCGGAGTCAGGCCGGCTTTAGTTAGCAGGTGTTTGATCCCGTGTTTTGTATAGCGGTAAAAATCATAGGGTTCTTCATGGAGGGGGACCATAAACGGAGTTGTCATAATCAGAATCCCTCCCGGTTTTAATACCCTGTAAATCTCTTTCAACAGGCTGCCCGGTTCGGGTACATGTTCCATTACTTCAGTACAAAATACATAATCAAATTCATTGTCATGGAAAGGAATGGTTTTCCCGTCATAAATGATGTCAACTGCTGATTGTGAATGTGGTGAATGGTTTACATCAATTCCAACAGATTTACCGGCATACTTCGAATAAATTCCGGCAAAGGGCTTAATACCACAACCAAGATCAAGCAGGTATTCTTTTCTGCCGTATTGCTGAAAGGATTCGCTGATGAAGCGATGCCTGAGCTGATCATTAATAATTGCACCTAAATTTCTTACTGGCATAAGTTACCGGTTTAATTTAAAAAAGTTAAGCGGATAGGCAGTGCAAAGAAATCCAGGTAAATGCTGCCGGTTATAAATAATGCCCTCACGCAAGTAATTAAATCGTTGTAAAATGATATCAGGGTAATCATTCGATTGCAGCGGAATTGCAAAGGTAAACTTGTTTAACCGGTTTTGAAGGCTGATTCCCTTCTTGATAACTGAAAGGATAAATTGCGGAAGTAAAATTCCTGAATGCCGGAAGGTTGTTTTTTCAGAATGGCTAAGCCGGATTGCAGCTGATAGTTGAACTGGCGGCTGATCTGGTACATAAAATGTGTAGTGCTGAAAAATCTCAATAAGAAAACCTTTAAATAATTGATAAAACTCCAGGATGATTGCTTTTAGGGATTGGTCAGAAGGCCGGTGATTGAACCAGTTGTTACGTACAGTTATCAAATTAATTACTGAATTATAAAACTCACCTGAGTTTATGTTAAGAAAATGTAAATCAGTGAGTAAAGCTTTTACATGCAGTAAGAGTCCTCTTACTTTAATTGTCTTGTAGGTTATAT
>JADLBQ010000041.1 GCA_020847635.1 Bacteroidia bacterium | reverse complement strand
GAGGAGAAATTAAGAATACCCCTTGCACCGGCTCCGAAATCATTTAGCAAATTGTGGAAGGAAAGAAAGGGATTGAATTAGCCTGTTTTTTCACCTGGTTAAACTCAAGTTAGTCTTGTAAGTAAGGTAATACTTTACAATGCTGATTGACAGAAGGTATTTTAGGTATTAATTTTGCATTGAGAAACAAGAAGTTTGTTATTTCGTACTAGTTCGGTTACTAATCCGGAATTATAAAATGCTTAAACGATTTATTATTCTGTTTTTTTTAAGCACCCCCGTAGTTACTCATGCAGGGAGTGAAAGCGTAATGGTTAGTAAAACGGTTGCATTTTATAATGATACCTTAAGTCTGAGATTTATCAATAACAGTCAGCTTTTTACACAGAAATGGGATACACTGCCCCAGGTTAGATTCTGGCAAAATGTAATTTCTCTTCCGGCTGACAGTGTGATTATTAACATTGCCGCAACCCGAGAGCAATTGCATTCTATTTCAGCTGAAGAATGGCATTGCCAGGCAGATTCGGAAAAGGAGGCATACCGGCAGTATCTCCGCCAGGCTTATAACCTTGATGAGCATGAAGTTATTTATGTAACATCCGGGAAACGCGATTTTTATGAATACAAAAGCACGATAACCTCAATTGGTAAAGCAGCAGACGTATTTGTAAAAGAAGGAGTTGACCCCTGGTATGCCCAGACGATCCTGTTGATTGAAAGTCCGGGGAAGAACAAAATCAGGTCATCGGCAGGAGCATTAGGCCCGTTTCAGCTGATGAGAAGTGTAGCTGTCAAATATGGATTGAAAATTACCAAGTATTCGGATGAGCGGACCAGTTTGGAAAAATCAGCAGGTGCAGCAGCCCGGCTTTTGAAGAAATCCTGTATTCCTTATTTGAGGGACTTCCTTACAACCCGTCAAATTCCTTTTGAAGAGAGTCAATTATGGTTCAGGTTGCTGGTTATGCACATCTACCATGCAGGTTGGGGTAATGTTAGTTGTATGCTGGATCAGCTTAATCCCCAGGCCGGAGGTGTTGAGTTATTCCGGAAGATTTGGAGTTCAGAATGCCGGGGTTTTAAAAATGAATCTCAGAATTATTCGCAGATCGCATTAGCCAGCATTATTTTGTTTGAAAAAATCCTTCAACAGGATGGAGATACGGTCTTCCTTGTTCAGGGAGATAGAAAACTGGCTGACCTTAAACGGCCACTATCTGATAAAGTAAGGGAGCACAGGTTACTTCTGGAATGTACGGAAGCATACAAAAATGATTTGCTGGATGGTTCAATCCCGTTTGATTATTTCTTTACAAAAATGAATAAACTCCAAAAGGAGTTGGCATTGATTGAGATGAGTAATCAGTCCATGCACAATGAGTCAAAATCAGCTCAGGTTATTCCATTGAATAATGATGAAGCTGTAATTCTGGGAAACCAGTTAATCCGGAAACGAAGAACTGAAGATGCCGTAAGAATTCTGAAGATGAATATTGAAAGGTATCCCTATTCTGTTGCTGCTTATGATAGCCTAGGTAAAGCCTATAAGATTCTTGGTAAAACCGAACTTGCTGCTAAATACTTCAATAAGTCAGAAGAAATTAGAGAGGGAAAGTTGTTGATTGATTAATCAATGTGACTTCTTCTTAATGTCAAATTCTAGTTTTAGGTAGTTTTTCAGAAATGTATTGGTAAAGTGCTTTTCATTATCACTTATCTCAGCCGAGTACAGCATACCCGGTTTGGGTAGCGGTTCAAGGTCAGTTAAATCTTTATTCCCTTTTACTTTTAACTCATTCAGCCATTGAATCCGGAGATCGAATGCCGTTGTGTATGTATAAGCTTGAGCGGTCTGATAAAACAGATTAAACAAGAGAACTGCCGTAATGATCAGGCTGGCTTGTATTAATGCAAGTGGTTTAAACAATTTTAATTTTAATTTTCTGCCTGCATCAAAGAAAATCCACATAAGATATGTGGCAATAACAAATGATGTCTGCATCATAGCCCGGTCTGGGGGAGGACCAGACATGACAATGGTAGCCGGCAGAATTAAGACCAGCACCAGCACTGAAAGGAGCAGGAAGGAACGGGTCTTTGATCTTAAGAATTCAGACAGAGAAATTTTACTTTCGGGGTACTGCTGACCTATTGCAAAAATAAATATTCCAAACAGAAGGTAGTAGTGACCTGCAAATGATGGTTTCAGAAGCAGGGCCTTTATCCAGGTTTTTACAATCATCCAGGTAAGTTCTGAAACAGGTAAATGAGGTAATGCAGCATACCTGACAGTATTACCGGCAGATGACATCATAAATAAAAATGAAATCAGACAAGTAGCGAAAGAAACTAAAATCTTGGCGGTAAAAGCTGAATTGAGTTTAAAGCGATCAATCAATTTATTTCTGTAAAGAAATGCCAGGATAAGAGTGAAGAGAATGATAACAGCGTAAGATTCGCTGCTTCCACCAATAAACAATGAGGAAATGATCAACAGGGGAATTTGTTTTTTATCACTTAGAATCAAAAGAAACAAAACAAGTTGGGCGAGGATGCTCATTAAATAGGTACAGACCTGAATCATCCAAAACCAGGATTCAGAAACTGAGAAGCTCGTATAAAATAAAATTAATGCTGAAAGCTGGCCGGCAGTTAATGATTGAATAAGATTCAGTTTTATAGCTGTTAATTTCTCCAGTATAAGATTGATAATACGTCCTGAGACATAAGTTATGCCAATCAAAAGCAGTACGGGGAAAATATGAAAAAGAAAGTCTGAAGGAATAATAACTGCAGCCAGGGTGTATGCAGCCCAGCGTGCGCTGTACCCGGTGAAGATATCAGAAACACATGTAAAGATTCCCTTTTCAGGAACACAAGCGGCATAATAAAAGTCATCTGCTGCCGGCCGGTTGAAATAGCTCAGCAGGATAAACATGATGATAAATACAGAATACTGTATAAGGATTAGCCAGGTTATTTGCTTCTTTATCATTTAGAAAAATGATGTAAAAGAATAGCAGCTGCAAGAGCAACATTCAATGATTCAGCGAATGATTTCCCTGACCCGGGAATATGAATTAACTCATGAATAAAAGGTTTCAGATTTGCCGGAATTCCATGAGACTCACTTCCAAAAAGAATAATGGATGGTCCGATCAAGTGGTATTCATCCGGCTTTTTCCCTTTCATATCGGCTGCAATAACCGGTAAACCATAGATATGTTTATTATTTTTCAAAAATAACTCAAGATCTGTCCGGTAAACATTTACATTAAATAGGCTACCCATTGTTGACTGAACAGTCTTTGGATTGTAAACATCTGCGGTATTTTCAGAAATGATAATATCCGGGATGCCAAACCAGTCACAAAGCCGGATAATGGTTCCAAGATTACCCGGGTCATTAATTCCTGCAAGGACAGGAATCAGTTTATTATTCAAAGGGAGATGCTCTGTTTTTGTTTCAGGTATGTACGCCACTGCGAGAACAGGTGAAGAACTGTCAAGACAAGAGGCTTTGTCCATCCACTCTTTATTTACCATATGCATTTCAGTTGTTCGCCAGTCATTCAGAGCCGGAAGTTTCCAATGCTCAAGGTGATAAAGAGAATGGATCTTCAGGGTGGAGTATAGAAGTGAATCCACGTTCTTAACTCCTTCAACAATGAATAGCCCGTGTTGAAGTCTGTACTTTTTATTTTGAAGACTGCGAATCAGTTTTAAATTTCGAGCTAACACCTGAAAACTAATTGTAAATTCAGGAGCAAAACTAATTCTTAATATTACTTTTACGACCACTGTAAGGTATCGGTAACTATGCGTGTGAAAATTTCATTGTTAGTTGTTGCCGTTTTTCTTCTTGCCTGTAATCCTGTGCGAAGACTGGAATCAGGTGCTATGCTGCTGAATAAGAATAAAATCCGATGTAACAAAAAGGAGTTTGCCTCTCAGTTATATCCTATTCTGAAACAAAAGCCGAACCGGAAGCTTGTTGGGTTTATCCGCTTTCATTTAGGAGTTTACACCTTATTTAATCAACTCAGGCCTTCAAAAATTAATAACTGGATTAAAAATACAATCGGTGAAGAACCTGTTCTTTATGACAGCCTTTTAACTGAAACCTCGGTAAGGCAACTGAAGCAATTCATGATCAACAACGGATACTTCAATGCTGAAATCAGTGATACTGTGACCTTTCCGCGAAAGTGGAAAGCCAATGTGAAGTATTCCATTAAAACAGGTGAACCTTATCGGTTAAAAAACATTCAGTATATTATTCCTGATCCCGAAATTACAAGCATTGTTTTGAGCGATACGCAGCAAGCTGTAATCAAAATGGGCCAGATTTACAATTTTGCCGATTTTCAAAAAGAGAGAGAGCGGATTACATTACAGCTTAAGAATAACGGATACTACTTCTTTAATCAGTTGTACATTACTTTTAAAATTGACAGTTCACTTAACTCAGATCAGGTTGATGTCTTTACGTATCTGAATAATCCTTCAGAATCGGGTGATAGTATAAATGCCGATATCCGAACACATAAACAATATTTCCTGAACAGCCTTTATATCCGATCGGACTTTGACCCGGCAACCCCTGAGTCGGAGTATGTTAAAGACGATACAATTGAATTTAAAGAGCGGTATTTTATCACACACACTAGAAGGAAGAACTTCAGGCCCTCTGCTTTATCAAACCATATTTTTTCAAGAAAAGATAACCTGTATTCCTTTAACAATCATGAAGCTGCCTATCGGTCTTTAGCAGACATGAATAATTTCCGGTTTGTGAATATTACCTTTCAAAAGGATACAACCAGAAGGGAAGCCGGGAAAAACTTTTTAAACGGTTATTATAATCTGACACCATTACCTCCGCAGGCATACAGGATAGAAGTTGAAGGAACTCATAATGGAGGTAACCTGGGTGCAGCATTTAACCTGGTTTATACCAACCGCAATACCTTCAGAGGTGCGGAAGTTTCTGAATTCAGAATTAAAACAGCATTTGAAGATCAGAAGCAATTTACGGGAAGCGAAAGCCGGATTCTCTGGTTCAATACCTTTGAAATAGGTCCTGAGTTTACTTATCGTCTACCCCGAATATTACCGGTCTGGCCATTTTCACGGATTGTTCCCCGTTATCGGCTTTCAACACCTTATACATCATTTACAGCCTCCTATAATATCCAGAATCGGCCCGAGTATTTTAAACGGGTTGCCGGGGTCTCTGCTGGATTTGCTTATAAAAGGAAATGGTCAGTCAGCCACCAGATTCTTCCTGTTGAAATTAATTTTGTAAATGTAAAACCTTCTCCTTTATTTAAAGCAAAACTGGATGAGATCGGAGACCCTGCTTTGACTGCCAGCTATGGAGATTATCTGATTGCTGATGGCAGGTACAGTATTATTATCAATACACAACAGTTAAATTCATTGAGAAACTTTATTTACTTCCGCTTCAATTTTGAAACAGCCGGTAATTTACTCCGGCTCATTGACAGAGTTTCGAGAAGGGTAAAATCGGATAGTGAGGTTTCTATGATACTGAAAAGTGAATATGCACAATATGTCAAGCCTGATTTTGATTTCAGGTATTACTATATAGCAGATGAACATAATAACCTGGTGTACCGGCTGTATGCAGGTTTGGGAATTCCTTACATGAATTCTAAGTCATTACCATTTGAAAAGAGCTATTTTGCCGGAGGAGCAAATGATTTGCGTGCATTTGTTGCCCGTTCGGTCGGACCCGGTTCCTTTGATAAGGAAGAAAAGATTCAGCAATCGGGTGAAATTAAAATTAATTCGAATATTGAATATAGATTTGATTTGATCCGGGTGCTTGAAGGTGCATTTTTTATTGATGCCGGAAATGTCTGGTTATTTAAGGAAGACCCAAATAGGCCGGGCTCAAAGTTTGAAACCAAAGATTTTATTTCTGAAATTGCAGTCGGGGGTGGCTATGGATTCAGGTTTAACTTTAATTATTTTATCTTCAGAATTGATTTGGGATATCAGTTCCGTGATCCCCGTAAACCAGCCAGCCAGCGATGGGTCTATGATAACCTCAAGCTTAAAAGTGCATTTGGCAATTTTGCAATTGGTTATCCATTCTGATTACTTTTAGCAACTGAACTGACCTCAACATGATATATTCTTTTTTATGCCGAAATTTAATGGATTAATCACTTCCAAGTTACCTGCTGCCGGGACGACAATTTTCAGTGTGATGTCAGCACTGGCAACTGAACATAAAGCCATAAACCTGTCGCAGGGGTTCCCCGATTTTGAAGTATCTCCGGATCTGATTAACCTCGTTCATGAAATGATGAAGTGCGGACATAATCAATACGCACCTATGCCAGGTGTTTTACAACTTCGCCAAATCATTGCACAGAAAGTAAAAGAACTTTATTCGGCCAACTACAATCCGGAGGATGAAATCACAATTACATCCGGAGGAACTCAGGCATTATTTACTGCGATTGCTGCTTTGATTCGTGAAGGAGATGAAGTGATCATCTTTGACCCGGCATATGATTCGTATGCCCCGGCAGTAAAACTTGCCGGTGGGATCCCGGTTTCGTTACAGTTAAAACCACCTCATTTTTCAATTGAATGGAATGAAGTGAAACGATCCATCAGGCAGCGAACCAGAATGATTCTGATTAATACACCTCATAACCCAACAGGTAGTATTTTAACGTCCAGTGATATGATGATGTTGGAGAAATTAACAAAAGATAATGATATTATTATTTTAAGTGATGAAGTGTATGAGCATATTATTTTTGATGGATATGAGCACCAGAGTGTGATGCGATTCCCGAAATTAGCAGAACGCAGTATGGTTGTTTTTTCATTTGGTAAGACTTTTCATACTACCGGATGGAAAACAGGATATATTCTGGCCCCTTCTGCACTCATGGCTGAATTCAGAAAGGTTCATCAGTTTAATGTGTTTTCTGTGAATACGCCTCTTCAGTATGCACTGGCAGAATTTATGAGAGATAAAAATCACTATGCTGGAATCGGTAAAATGTATGAACAGAAACGGAATCTGTTCATGCAACTTATGAAAGGTTCAAAGTTCAAACCATTGGCTTGCTCAGGATCTTATTTTCTGATTTTTGATTATTCAAAAATCAGTGATGAACCGGACTTTGAATTTGCCAGAAGGCTAACCATTGAACATGGAGTAGCTTCAATTCCTGTTTCTTCTTTTTATAATAAGCCTCCGGGAAAGAAATGGCTTCGCTTTTGTTTTGCAAAAAGTGATGAAACCTTGAAAGCTGCTGCTGAGAGGCTGGTTGCAATTCAGGATATCGCCTGATTTAATGAACTGGAATTTAACTTATTCATAAAACCTTGCCATCTGATATCCGTAAATATAACACTAACCTTTTTTCTATTTTTGAAACATGCTAAAGCAAACCTTACAGCAAAAACTGTTGCAGAAACTTTCACCTCAGCAAATTCAGATGATGAAATTGCTTCAGGTTCCTGCAGCCTTGCTGGATCAGAGGATTAAAGAAGAACTGGAGGCTAACCCGGTTCTGGAGGAAGGAAGGGATGATGAGGAAGAGGAAATGGAGCAGGAGGAAGGGCAGGATGAATTCCCGGATGATGCTGCCTTTGAAGTAAATGCTGAAGATGAGGCAACCCTGGATGAGCATCCGGCTCAGGAGCTGGAATTTCAGCAGGACCACAGGGAAGAACGCTCAGCAGAAGAGCAGTTAAAGGAGGATTTTGATGTTGCTGATTATATGACGGATGAAGATGTTCCGTACTATAAAGTGAGTAACAATAATTCATCAGTTGATGATGAACAGTACGAAGCTCCTGTTGTCAGTACTATTTCTTTCCAAGAAAGCCTGATTACCCAGTTGGGAGAACAAAGCCTTGACGATAGACAATATCAAATTGCAATGCAGCTTATCGGAAGTATTGATGAAGATGGACTTCTGAGAAGGAATCTCACCAATATTATTGATGACCTGGCATTCTCACAGAATATAACTACCTCAGAGGATGAATTACTGAATGTTCTGAAGGTGATTCAGACATTCGATCCGGCAGGAGTCGGAGCCAGAGATCTTCAGGAGTGTCTGTTGCTGCAACTTAACCGTAAAGAGCAGACTCCTGCAATCCGGCTTGCATATAAGGCGATTGACCGCTTTATGGAGGAATTCTCTAAAAAGCACTATGAAAAGATTGCTTTATCTCTGTCCATTACAGACGAAGAAATGAAGGATGTATTGCAAGAGATTATGAAACTGAATCCAAAGCCGGGTAGTACGTTTATAGCCGGCAGCCGGTCAAGTGAAGCAGTAATCCCTGATTTTATTTTGACCAATGATGAAGGTAAACTGGAACTTTCGCTGAATTCAAAAAATGCTCCGGATCTCAAGTTGAATAAAACCTACCTGAATATGCTTCAGGAATACAGTAAGAATAAAAATAAAAATAAGTCTCAGCGTGAAGCACTGTCGTTTGTAAGGCAAAAACTGGATGCTGCCAAATGGTTTATTGATGCAATTAAACAACGGCAGCATACCTTGCTGCATGTTATGAATACCATCCTGGAATTTCAAAAAGAGTATTTTATGGAGGGAGATGAAACTAAACTGAAACCCATGATTCTGAAAGATATTGCAGATATTGTTGGAATGGACATTTCAACTATTTCAAGAGTAGCCAACAGTAAATATATTCAGACGCATTTCGGAACTTTCCTTCTTAAAACATTCTTTTCTGAGAGTATGACAACGGATAGTGGAGAAGAAGTATCAAGCCGTGAGGTTAAGAAAATTCTGACGGATGCTGTTAATGAAGAAAATAAACGTAAGCCATTGACGGATGATCAACTGGCAAAACTGCTGAAAGAGAAAGGTTATAACATTGCCCGCAGAACAGTTGCTAAATACCGTGAACAACTGAATATTCCTGTTGCAAGGCTGAGAAAGGGATTATAATCTGACTCTTTCTCCAATTAGCCGGATAGCAGTTTCGATTTGTCCGGCAGTTGTAAATCTCCCCAGGCTGAAACGAATACTGTTTTTGGATTCACTATCAGATAAATTCATGGCTTTCAGAACATGAGATGGTTCATTACTTGCTGAAGTACAGGCCGAACCGGTTGAAACTGCCAATTGTGGAAATGCTTTAATAAATTCAGTACTGTTTATTGCTTTAAAACAGAGGTTTGAGGTATTGGGTAATCTCATTTTTTTAGATCCGTTTACAAATGCATTCCCACCCTGAGTTATTGAATCTTCGAACCAATTTCTAAGTTCAGCAATTTGCATCAGCTCAGAAGCCGATTGTTCAGCTACCAGTTCGCAGGCCTTACCAAACCCGACAATTGCTGGTACATTCAATGTGCCTGAACGTAATCCGTTTTCATGACCTCCACCATGAATCTGGGCTAATAATGAAACATGGGGATGCTTTTTTCGGATATAAAGCGCACCAATTCCTTTAGGCCCGTAAAGCTTATGAGCCGACAAGCATAATAAATCAATATGTGGCTGACTGACATTTAAATGGATTTTCCCAGCTGCCTGAGTTGCATCTGTAAAAAAGTATACTTGCTTTTTAAGACAGATTTCACTGATTTCATTGATTGGCTGAATAACCCCTGTCTCATTATTAGCAATCATGATACAGACAGCAAGTGTTTTCGGAGTCATCTGTTCCCGGAGTTGATTGATATCAATCAAACCCTCTTTGTTTACATCCAGATAAGTTACATCAGCACCATGTCGCGAAAGCCACTCGCAGGTATCAAGCACTGCTTTATGTTCAGTTTTACAGGTGATAAGGTGATTTCGTTCGGAATAATTCAGTTCCAGCAATCCTTTAAGGGCCAGGTTAATGGCTTCGGTTGCTCCTGAGGTAAAAATGATTTCACGTTTTTCAGCGCCAATCAAGTGTGCAATTTGTTCTCGTGCAATTTCAACAGCCTCATCGGCAACCCATCCGAATGAGTGGGTTCGGGATGCAGCATTGCCATAGTGCTCTTTAAAAAATGGTAACATGGCTTCAAGCACCTTTGGATCAACAGGAGTGGTAGCATTATTATCAAGATAAACAGGAATACTTTTATTCACAATTTTAATCAGCAGAAGTGTAAAAATAACATAGCCAGACTATTGTAAACCTGGGTAGCTCTCATTTGATTTGCGTGAAATGAATCTACTGGATGCATTTATTGCGATACCATTGCTTTGGGGAGCCTACAAAGGTTTTAAACGAGGGCTGATTTTTGAAGTATTGCTTCTAGCAGGGTTAGTTATTGGTTTATACGTAGCATTTAAGTTTTCAGGTCTTGCCCGTCATTTGTTATCTTCCATTTTAGATCGCAATAGTGTAGTCATGCACTTTGCTTCTTTTATTATTGTCTTAGCTGCTATTCTGCTGGTTATGATTCTGTTCGCCAGGTTTCTTGAGAGAATTCTCAAAATAACTTCGCTTACTATCTTCAATCAGCTGGCAGGAGCTGTTTTTGGAATATTCAAATTCGGAATTATTGTCAGTGTAATGCTATGGTCAATTAAATCCTTAGAACCCTACTGGAATTTTATCGGGGAGGATATGAAAGAACATTCTTTACTTTACAAGCCGGTTCTGAAAACAACTTCTTTCATTACACCTGCACTGGAAGACATTAAAAAGGAATTCAAAGAAGTAACCAAATAGTTACTTAATGGTTTTCCATTTTTTTAAATAGGCACTCCTCAGCTCTTTTAATTTTTTATCACCGGCAGTGTACTGTTCAACCAATTTTTTAGGTTTTGCAGTTGGATTTTTCGGTTTATCACGTTGGGCAAGCGACTGGCCCAGCCTGTTCAGCCCGTTTTTAATGTCCTTAGGCTGATATCCTCTTTGCAAAACCAGCTTGTAAAGTCTTAAAGCATATTCGGTATTGAGATCCTGGATTGCTTTACTTGCCATAAAAGTGATAAAATTATTTCTGCATTTCGTTTCAGTGAACTCTTCCAGTGATAAATGCCGGATTCCGTAACGACTGATATTTTTTAATTTAAAAAATTCGCCTGCTTCCTGATATTGTTCAATAGAGGCGGCATACTGTGCATCTTCCTGCATCTTAAGAACAGAAGCTAGCATTTTCTGATAAGTATATCCATCATTAATTTCAGTCATTTCATCTGCAAGCCTGAATGCAGTTAGTCCACAATCTGAATTGTCTGTTAGTACCTGATTCGCTTTTGAATAGAAACCATAAGCAGCCAGGAAATCCAGCTCGGTTGCAGCCTGGTTTCCCTTTTTATACCATATGTTAAACTCGTTTTGAGCATTGGTACATTCCTGAGAGAAAATCTTCTCTTTAAGTTTCGTTAAAGCAGCAGTTATTTCGGTGTCGTCACTTAAGCTATAGGCAGAGATCATTTTACCCGCTTCAGCAGCCTTTGCCCTGGCTTCAGCTAACTGATTATTGTTAGCCAGATTGAATGCAGATTCCAGAACAGAGCCTATAACCGGTTTAGAAGCAGATTGCTTTAATGCAAGTACATTCTCAGCAGGTTTTACAGTAGGGAATTCTAACATTATATCATCCGAATATTCCAGGTTATCAAGTGCTTCTGCATATTTCCCGGTTAAGATCAGATTGGAAGCTTTTGTAATCAGGTCATCGTACCGTTTCTGAATTATCGCATTACCAATTGAAGACTCTGTTTCTGACGGACTGACCTGATTACT
>JADLBQ010000040.1 GCA_020847635.1 Bacteroidia bacterium | reverse complement strand
TCATCCTTTTCTGAATATAGCCATCACACTTACCGGACTGATCTACATCACTATTCCCATATCACTTTTCGGACTGATGGTCTTCAGTGTTCATCTTCTGGGTGAATTTAACTGGCAGCTCGCTCTTGGTATTTTCTTTTTAATATGGGCAAATGATACCGGAGCATATTTCATTGGTTCTAAGTTTGGTAAAAAGAAATTATTTCAGCGGCATTCGCCAAATAAAAGCTGGGAAGGAAGTGTGGGTGGTCTTTTTACAGCTTTGTTAGTTGCATGGATTCTTGCATTTTTCTTTAAAGAACTCAGCCTACAGCATTGGATTACTGTCAGTTTAATAATTGTTGTAACCGGTACCCTCGGTGATCTGATTGAAAGTATGCTCAAAAGAAGCCTTCAGTTAAAAGATACCGGCACCATTTTACCGGGGCATGGCGGTATGCTTGACCGCTTTGATGGATTATTTATTTCTCTCCCATTTATCGCCTTTTATCTTTTCATTTGTCATGCTATCTGACGATTCTCCGTCAATTAATAAACAATATGAAAACTGTTACAGATCAAAAGAAATCATTTGTTACTGACTCCGGAATCATTATTCAAAGAGTCTATACTGCTTCAGACTCGGTTCAGGAACAACCCGGGCAATTCCCCTTTACAAGAGGTATTCAACCGGATATGTACCGAGGTAAACTGTGGACAATGAGGCAGTATGCAGGTTTTTCAACTGCCGTTGAATCGAATCTGCGATATAAATTCTTACTGAGCCAGGGTACAACCGGTTTATCGGTTGCATTTGATCTGCCAACTCAAATTGGATATGACAGCAATCATGCCTTTTCAGAAGGTGAAGTTGGCAAAGCCGGAGTAGCTATTGACTCTTTACAGGACATGGAAATTCTGTTTGATGGAATTGAACTGAGTAAAATCACTACTTCAATGACTATTAACTCAACTGCTTCCATTTTACTGGCAATGTACATCGCACTTGCTAAGAAGCAGGGAGCTGACCTGAAACAACTTTCCGGGACTATTCAGAATGATATTCTCAAGGAATATGCTGCACGAGGCACGTATATCTATCCGCCTAAACCATCCATGCGGATTATTACCGATATCTTTGAATATTGCAGCAAGGAACTGCCTAAATGGAATACAATCTCTGTTTCAGGATATCACATTCGTGAAGCAGGTGCTACTGCTGTACAGGAACTTGCATTTACACTGGCTGATGGTAAAGCCTATCTGAAAGCTGCAATTGAAAAAGGCCTTGATATCAATGTCTTTGCAAAACGTATTTCTTTTTTCTTTAATGCTCACAATAACCTCTTTGAAGAAGTTGCAAAATTCAGGGCAGCCAGAAAGATGTGGGCAGAAATAACACGAGCCCTTGGAGCTACTGATCCCAGGGCGCAAATGTTACGATTCCATGCTCAAACCGGAGGCAGTACACTGACTGCCCAACAGCCTCATAATAATATTATCAGGGTAGCAATTCAGGCATTAAGTGCTGTCTTAGGCGGAACTCAATCATTGCATACCAATGGTTTTGATGAGGCATTGGCTTTGCCAACAGAAGAGGCTGTTCAGATAGCATTGCGTACCCAACAAATTATTGCTTTCGAGAGTGGAGTTACCCAAACGGTTGACCCGCTTGGTGGATCCTTTTTTGTTGAGTCACTTACCAAAGAGATGGAAACTATTGCTAAACAATACATTCAGCAGATTGACGAAATGGGCGGTGCTGTGGCTGCTATCGAATCCGGTTTTATCCAAAATGAAATTGCCTCTTCAGGATACAGATACCAGCAAGCAATTGAATCAGGTGAGAGAATTATTGTTGGTCAAAATAAATTTACAGTGAAAGAACTGCCATTTGATAATTTGCTTCAGATTGATGATAGTGTAAGAATTGAACAGATTGCCAGACTTGAAAAATTAAAAGCTGAGCGGAACAATCATTCCGTAAGACTGGCACTTAATGAATTGAAAAGTGCAGCCGGGTCAGATAAAAACCTGATGCCTCCTATTATTCATGCCGTTGAGCAATACTGCACCTTAGGTGAAATCGCTGATATTATGAGAAATATCTTCGGTGAACACAAATAAAACTTTCAGTACTTTTTCCTGCTTTTACGTTAAGGATGAGTTACATCCTGTTTTTCTGAATCACATCCATTCCAACAAATGAAAAAGGTATATACTGCTATCCTGACAGGTCTGGTTCTGGAGTTATCTGATGGACTTTCACAACCGGCTCAGTACAATCTGCAAACAGCTATTGCAGTAGGCAAAATCATTAAAAATCACCCGGGTTATCCGGATATCAATAATCCTGCAGTTATACTTGAGCTTCAAGCGGGCAAGAAATTGAGCGGAAGCAAGAACTGGCACCGGTATTACAGATACGGGGAAAACTCACTATTATTATCTTTTGGTTCTTTAGGCAACAAACAGGTACTGGGGAATTTTTTTGCTCTGACTCCCCAACTATCTGTTCCTTTAATTGAGCAGAATAAACTGATGACATCATTTACATTAGGACTGGGAGTTTGCTGGTTTCAGAAACCCTATAACCGCATAACCAATGCAGAAAATATTATGGTGGGCTCAAAACTTAATTTTTGTGGGATTGCATCCTTTAACCTGTCATATCAACTTAGTTCTGAATGGCAGGTTTCATTAGCTCCTAAAATTTATCACAGCTCAAACTCACATTCTAATCTTCCTAATGCAGGAATGAACCTTCCGCTGCTTGCCTATGGAATAAAATACACAATTCACAAGGATGAACCACCGGACTCCATTGTCCCAGGCATTACGCACTTCAATAAACAAATCAGGTTCAGTATCCGCAGTGGAATCGCCTACAATCAATTTGGAGGTACGACAGCACCAGCTGGGCCACATTATCCGATTTATCTGTTATCATTCTTTGTCACGAAACAATTATCACCAATAAACAAACTTCAGTCGGGTTTAGAAGGTTGGTACAATACCGGTGTTTATGATTTTATTGTAAGTCAGGACTTCTATTCCGAAAATCAGCGAATAAAAAGCTATTCTTTGAACTGGTTTATCGGCCATGAATTTCTCTTAGGTCATGTCAGCCTGTTAACTCAGGGAGGTATTTATCTTTATCATCCCTTCTTTCGTGACAAACTATCCCGTCAGTCATCCTATACATTAAAAGAAAAACTAAAAACCATATTCCCGGCTCGTATTGGTCTCCAGTATTACCTCTATGATGAAACAGAACGAATGACCAATAACCTGTTTATCGGTATTTATATAAAAACCAATCTAGGCCAGGCCGACTTTTTAGATACCGGAATTGGGTACCGTTTTTAATAACACTTATTCAACCCAACGAATCTCCGACTTATTTTCCGGATTATACGAAAGATGGTCATTGTCAAGCATCCATTGAATGACAGATAAGGTTTTATCTTCATTCGGCAGATTTAATTGCTTAACCATTTCTGACAGTACAACCGGTTTTATCATGACAATAGCTTTAATCCGTTCAGAAATTGTTTCAAACTCTGCTTCGCTTAGCTGCAGCTTATTCCTTGACCGGCAGTAATCACAACTTCCGCAGCGAGTCTCCATCTTCTCACCAAAATAATTCAGTAACATTATCTGCCTGCACCGATGAAATGTAGAAGCATAACGGATAACTGCTGATTGCCGGACTTGAAACCGTTCCTTCCGGATTTGTAAAGAATCCCGGCTAACCTGCAGATCTTTTGATGCAATACGTTCTGCCAGGAAGGTTAGCTGAGGTTTGTCAGTCTGTTTCCGGTACTCCATGACACCTGACCGTGAAAGAAATTCAAGGTTCTTAATGACTGCCGATAGGTCAATAGCTGCCCTGACTGCTAATTCCTTTTCATTAATCTTAACAAACTCATCAAACACTCCGGAATAAGAGCGCAGAATAGTTTTTATAAAATAATCAAGTGCCGGATTTTGAATCTGGAACTTATAAAGTTCCATAGAATTAACAGTAAACATAAGGGATGAAGGAAGACTGATCGCTTCACTTAATGAGAGATATCCGTCCATTTCAAGAATTTTCAGGCTATTGTATGCCAGCAGAGTATCAAACTGATAATGAGAAGAAAACTCATTTATATCGAAATCATAACTTACCCCTAAACCAGAACCATCCGGAATCTGCAAAAAGTTCCCCAGTGCATGATACACCTTGCGAATGGTATAAACAGGCGGAAAAGACAATCTGAATCGCTGTTCAGCCATTTTAATTTCATCTTCGTTAAAGAACAAAACAGCATACGCCTGTTTTTCATCTCTTCCGGCTCTTCCGGCTTCCTGGAAATAAGCTTCAAGAGAATCCGGCATATCCAAATGAATAACAATCCGTACATCAGGTTTATCAATTCCCATTCCAAATGCATTTGTTGCAACCATTACTCTGACTTCGTTATGAAGCCAGCTTAATTGCCTTTTATTCCGCTCATCGGTTTGGAGTCCGGCATGGTAAAATTCAGCTGAAATTTCATTTTGCCTGAGTGTTACCGCAACATCCTTTGCAGCCTTACGGCTTCTCACATAAACAATGGTACTTCCGTTAACCTTATGTAGGATATCCAATAGCTTTGCAATCTTATCTTCATTATTCAGAACAATGTAGCTGAGATTTTTTCGTTCAAAGCTTTTTTGAAGTACATTTTCTTTCTTAAACAACAATCTTTTTTGAATATCTGAAACAACTTCCGGAGTTGCTGTAGCTGTTAGGGCGATAACCGGCACATCAGGATGTAATGATCTGATTTCAGCAATTTCTAAATAAGGTGGACGAAAATCATATCCCCATTGAGAAATACAATGTGCTTCATCAACAGCTATCAGGTTTACTTTCATTTTTTCAATCCTGGCCTTTGTGTATGCAGAGATCAGCCGTTCAGGAGATAAGTACAAGAATTTATAATTTCCGAAAATGGCATTATCAAATGCAACATCAACTTCATACCGGCTCATCCCTGAAACAACAGCCAAAGCCCGGATTCCCTTCTGGCGTAAATTCTCAACCTGATCTTTCATCAGTGCAATCAATGGAGAAACAACAAGACAAATCCCCTCTTTCATCATTGAAGGAACCTGGAAGCAAACTGATTTTCCGCCTCCGGTTGGAAGCAGCGCAAGGGTATCATTCCCGTCAAGCACCGAACATATAATTTCGTGTTGGAGCGGCCGAAAGGAAGTATGCCCCCAGTAACGTGTCAGAATCTGTATTGCTGTTTCCATAAATGCCTGTTAACTGTAAAGATAACAGCAATGCAGAAATCCAATATAACCAAAAGACAAAAGCCGGCTTAAAGCCGGCCTTGTCTTCCAGGTTTCTGGTATTATTTCTTAGCCAGATTTACTATTCCACCTCTTTTCACTAAAATATTGTCTCTGTAAGCTCGTGAAAAAACAGGATAAACTAATTTTCGCATTTCTTTAATATCTTTAATCTTCTTTTGCTTATTAAAAATATGTTCAATGATTGCACCTGATTCCAAAGGGCCTCTTGAAGAGATTGTTTTCACAATCTGTTCAATCCATGAACCTTTACGCAATTTCATTCCTGCTGGAACAGCACCAACTTTTGCAGCCGGATAACTGGAAGGAGCAACACCATTGGTTGTTGTTTTCCTGGGACGACCCCGACCTCTTTTAGCTGTAAGAGCTGGTGTGAACGATATGCCATTATCTTTATTTAATCTGGGCCTGCCACGTTTTTTAGCAGTATCCATCATATCTGGCTGAATATTGCCGCTTATTAATCCTTTAATTTGTCTAACAAGGTTCAATGTGTTTGTTAATTCCTTTTCTTGTTGTTCAAGGATTCTCAGGTTTGTTGTTAAAATGTTCTGAATATTAACCATGGGGATTGTTTTTTTACGTCAACTGCAAATATATTGCTTTTTTTGGTAAATACAGAAATAAGAGTTAATTATTCTTCAATAGCATACGCTTTATGATTTCATCTATTGAAATACCTTCAGCTTCTGCTTTATAGTTTTTCACAATCCGGTGTCGCAATACCGCAGGTGCAACAGCTATCACATCATCAATATCAGGTGAAAACTTACCATTTAGAGCAGCAAAAGCTTTCGCTCCGGTAATCAGGTACTGTGAAGCTCTTGGGCCTGCTCCCCATGCAATATAGTTATTGATATCTGAAGAGGCATTTGCGGTTCCCGGCCTGGATGACGATGCCAGTTTAACTGCAAAATGCAATACTGTATCTGTAACCGGAATCCTTTTAATTAAATGCTGGTATTCAATAATATCCTTACCTGAAATAATTTTTGACAAAACCGGTTCATAATCTGCGGTTGTGCTTTTTACAATTTCAATTTCCTCCCGTAATTCCGGATATCCGAGCATGATGCTGAACATGAATCGATCCAGCTGAGCTTCAGGTAACGGATATGTTCCTTCCTGCTCAATCGGATTTTGTGTAGCCAGAACAAAGAACGGATCATCCAGCGGATATCTTTTTCCGGATACCGTAACTGCCCGTTCCTGCATTGCTTCCAGAAGAGCTGACTGTGTTTTTGGCGGGGTACGGTTAATTTCATCCGCAAGGATAATGTTGGCAAACAGTGGTCCTTTGATAAACTTGAACTGCCTGTTCTCATCTAAAATCTCAATCCCGGTTATATCAGAAGGCATCAGGTCAGGGGTAAACTGGATTCGGTTGTAGGTTAAGCTCAGAACCTGAGCAACCGTATTAACCAATAGGGTTTTTGCAAGTCCCGGAACTCCGATCAGAAGGCAGTGTCCCTGACTAAATATTGAGACCAGGACATCCGTAATAACTGCCTCCTGGCCCACTATCACTTTGGCAATCTCCTGTCTTAAATTGGAATTCAGTTCAACGAGTTTTTTTATTCCTTCAGTATCACTTGAAAATAGTTTATCAGCCATAGTTAAATGTTATTGTGAGATCCATTGATTCAGGCCCGGGCAGTTTTTGTATTCATCACTAATCTGAACATAAACACTTTTTCGTTTTCGAGCAGCCCACTCCTCTAATACAGACTTGTTTTTATTTTCAAGGACGTACTCCTGAAGTTTCTGATAGTCCTGTTCAATATTGAGCCGATGAGGTTGTGTTCGAGATTTCAACAGAAAAATTTTAAATGCCGGATTCCCTTCATTGGTTTGAAGTAAGACCGGCTGAGATACTTCCCCGGGTTGTAATTTATCCAGATGAAAAAAGATAGTAGGATCAATCTGGTCACTTTCAAAACGTGTATTTCCTGTTTGAGGATTAAACACATTGCCTCCGTTATTTTTTGTATCAAGGTCATCACTATATCTGATGGCTGCTTCATCAAAGGTCAGGTTTTTTTCACTCAATAAATGATAAATGCTATCCGCTTTTAACCTGACTTTCTGGATGTCACTCTCGGTGACTTTGGGTTTAATAAGAATATGACGTGTATTAAACTGTTCACCTCTTCGTTCAACCATCTGAATGATATGAAAGCCAAACTTTGTTTCAACAACATCACTTACCTCACCCGGTTTAAGTTTGAAAGCTGCAGCTTCATATTCAGGTACCAGATCTCCTCTGCTATGAAATCCCAATTCTCCTCCATTCCGTGCAGAACCATCCTGTGAATACAATACAGCCAAGGTTGAAAATTCTTCACCTTTTTCTATCCTTTTCCGGTATTGCTGCAACTGCTCCTTTACCTTCTGTTTTTCTTCAACACTTGCAAAAACTGTAAGCTGAATCTGTCCATACTCGATTTCAGAATTGATATAAGGAAGGCTGTCAACCGGTATCTTTTGATAAAACACCCGGATATCTGCAGGAGACACTGAAACATCTTTTGTGATTTTCTGCTGCATGTTTTGTACTTTAAGCTGCTCACGGATTAATGGCCGGTATTCATCTTTAATTTCAACTATTGATTTTCCATAAAATGCTTCTAATTTCTCCTTTGAACCAAATTGTTTGATATAATACTCCAGATTGCGGTCAATTTTTTCATCTACCTGTGAGTCACTGACTTCAATGCTGTCAATTTCGGCCTGGTACAATAAAAGCTTACTGAATAATGCCTGCTCCAGAATCTGGCATTTGATATTCTGATTCGCATAATTCCCTGCGCTCAGGTATTGGTGATATTGAGTTTCAATTTCTGAATTCAGAATTATGTTCTTACCAACGGTAGCAACAATAAAATCCAGGGCATGACCGGTTTGAGAACGGCTTTCGGCAGTCAGCATAATTGTTAATACAATTGTAAAAAGAACAATTCTTCTAATTTGGTATGTTCTCATAAATTTCTACATCCTTATTCAGGATTGCCTTTTCTATTGATTTTTTCTCCATGTCTCTGATAAGTTCCAGTTTTCGTTTATTCAGAATAAGAGCTTTAATATTTTCCTTTTCAAATGCTAACGGGCTTAAGCTTTCCTTAATCTTAAAGTCAATAATCCGAATCAGATAAACAGAAGAACTGTCAGTTACTTCAAGCTCCCGGTTATTTCTGAGAAAATGTTCTTTGTCGTAAGTACGGATTGGGACACTTTTTATAAGCTCATCAAAAATAATCCAGTTTTCCTCATCAAACCTAAAATCGGTTGCAAACTGATAGCAATAGTCAGCTAATAGTCTTTTATCTTTTTCACTTGATGACCTGAACCAGTTGCGAAGTTTATCCAGCTTAGGGGCTTCACGCGGAACTTTAACATAAACTACCTTCAGGATATTATTCTTCAATTCAAAATTCTGAGAGTTTGCATTGTAATAATCAGAGATTTCCTTTTCCGTTACATTGGTATCTAGCCGTTGGTTGATCCATTCACTTTCGTAAATATAAGAAATGAGTGAAGTCCGGTATTCTTCCAACTGAGCTTCAACCTGCATCATTTTATCCGGCAGGTTTTTTTTTGCCTGGTACAAGATCACTTCTTTACGAATCCAGTTGTCAATAAAACTTTTTGCCATCAGCACACTATCTTCATAATGCGTCTTTTCAGGGATCAGTTTTCGGAGATCATCCAATGTAAAAATCTTATCATACGCTTTAGCAAGAGCAACTACCTTAGTTTCAGAATCCTTTTTAAAGAACGACTTTTTACATGATCCGGCCAATAACCACGCGATACAGCCTATTGCTATTAATAATAGATGATAAGAATCCGGCTGTTGTTTTGCCAATGCTGTTATTATTACTTACCAATTGTTTTAAGTACCGCTTCATTAATTTGTACCTTGTACTTACTTCGCAGTGAATCAATCCATTCCTGTTCAAGGTAATTTTGATAATCAGAGGTAATCAGTCCCTTTGCTTCATCCAGTGATTTAGGCATGGGCTTAAGCACATCCAGAATATCAATAACGATTACCTGATTGCCTTTGTTAATATCAGATACGATTCCTTTCTCCCAATTAATTCCATCAATTATTTCATTATCTCCCTTGCTAAAGGTTCCTTCATTAATTGACACATTTAATTTTGATTTTTCATTTATGTCAGCTGCAATTTTATCAGGACCGACACCTTTCTTTATCATTTTTTTCACTTTTCCGGCAATTGCTTTATTCTGGCACGTATAAATAATGGCTTTGCAACGATCACCCCACATATAATTCGATTTGTTTGCCTTATAAAACTCCAATAATCCGGCTGAATCTTTTACAGCTTTTGACCAAACCATTCTGTCAGTTAAATCAAACAGTAAAATTCCGTCCCGGTATTCATTCATCAGAATTCTGAACTCAGGATATTTATTTTCCAGTTGTGATTCTTCATAAGCAAGACACATATTGTTTACATAATCGTCATACATGCTGTAGCCTATAGCCTGAGGAGTTGATGCACTACCGGTTCTTTTAGTTTGTCTGGATTCAATAAAATAAGCAAAATCATGTTGCGAATAAACCTTTTTACCCAAGCTAAAAACAGGTTTATTCAACCGGGAGAGCGATTCAGCTTTGAAATCACCATGAATCACACTTGTATCCAATGCATTAATAAGTTCATCTTTACTTTTTACAAATTCTTTAAAATTATATTCTTTTTTAATTCGTTCAATCATAGACGATTTACTCATTTCAGATCGCGAGTCACGTTGTACCTGATTTTTAATTTCATTCTTTTTATCATCAAAAGAAGCAAGTGCACGTTTTTCAAGCCGTTTAATAATATGCCAGCCATAAGAAGTTCTTACCGGAGCTGAATAATCGCCATCCTTGGCTAATGAAAAAGCCTCTTTCTCAAATTCGGCAACCATACGGCCTGTACCAAACCAAGGTAACACGCCCCCGTTTTGTGAAGAACCGCGGTCATCACTATATTGCATAGCAAGGTCTTCAAATTTTTCACCTGCCTTCAGCTTATTGTAGATTTCATCAATTTTCAACTTTGCCTGCTGCTGAACCGAGTCAGGAGCATTGGGTGCTACCTTAACCATAATATGAGCAACATGGATTTCACCGGAAGCTGGTCGTATGTCTGTACATCTGATGATGTGATAGCCAAATTTTGTCCGAACCGGCATTGATATTTCGCCTGGTTTCAGCTTATACGCAGCTGATTCAAACGGATAAACCATCATCAACGAGGTAAAATAGCCAAGATCTCCCGAATTATCAGCTGCAGATGGATCTTCAGATGCCAATTTTGCCATTTCTTCAAAGCTGCTGCTGTTGATAGAAGATTTCAGTTTCAGCAAATTCTTCAGGCTGCTTATTCTTTCATTCATCAGGCTGTCGGTTTTAAACACCTTCCTGACTAAATTCTCGTACTCGGATAATCGGCCTGATGAAATTGTTTTACCTAACAGATGATCCCTGATTATCATAATCCGCGCATAGGCTTCTGCAGTGTCACGCGGTAACGCATCCGAGGATACCTTAATCAGAATTTGACTGGCCCGAACTTCTGTTTTCATCCGTTCATAGGCTTCCTTGACAAGTTCTTCAGAAACATCCTTATCCGTTAGATATGGCTGAGCCAATTGTTTTCTATATCCGTTTAACTCATTAATAAATGATTCGGCAGTATCCAGTTTCTGCGCCTCTGCTTCCTTTACCTTCAGCTTATAATTGATAAATAACTGCATGTACTCATTAACAGCAGCGGGATCACCAATATCGCTTCGGTTATTGTTTTTCCGGTAAACCCGATCAAATTCGGAACGGGTTATTGAATCACCATCAATCGTAAGAATGATAGGGTCAGTTTGAGCAACAGCATTACTGCGGATTAATAAGAAGCAACTAAGAACTAATAAAACAAACTTTTTCATTTTTATTACTTGATTTAGGTTGTGATTTTTTCAAAAAGCAGGCAAATGTAACTAAACTATGATAACAGTTTTGCAAGCTATCAGCTCTGCGGTGAATACGCGATAAAACGAATGTTAAATAATTATTAACCAGAATTTAAGCTCAGGCAGGTTTGATTTGGTCCAATGCACTTACCTTAGTAGCTGGAACCCGCTCAAAAGGGATGGTACATCCGGATCAACGGGATTCATTTACATCTTCTCAGAATTACAGAAGATCTCTAACTCTAAACTGGCATGCTCTTCCTTGACACTTATATTGCAACCTGTCATTATAAGAATCAGGGCTACACCATCCTGAATTAAAGATGTTAACAAGGTTGATTTTATTGTCTTTCCACGTAATTTTGCATTATGGCAGTATATCGGTTTAAGGTTTCATTTGAAAGTTTAGATTTCATTTCGCGTGATATCGATATCCGATCAGATCAGACTTTTTATGACCTTTTTCTGGCAATTCAACATGCAATCGGATTTGATACTATTCAACATGCCTCCTTCTACATAAGCAATGATAACTGGACCTTAGGTCAGGAAATCTCAACAGCAGATAAAGGCAGCAATTCAATCCGGATGCATGATGCAGCATTAGCAGACTGGGTCAATGATCCTCACCAGAAAATTTTCTACATTTATGATTTTACTGCAAACTGGTCCTTCCAGATTGAGCTCATTAAAATAATGATCCGCGAGGAACCCGGAAGGACATACCCGTTTTGCTCAGGAGTTTCGGGAGCAGCACCCAAACAATATGTTATTCAGCCATCTCCTAAACACCATCATCCGGATGAAAAAGATCGGTTAAACCTGGTTGAAGAGGAGGATCCGGGAACAGTGCCTGAAGATGATTTTGGAGAAGATTCTTATGATGAACAAGACAATACTTCTTTTAATGAGGATGATGAGGATGAAGATGACACTTCTGATTCTGAGCCTGACCATGAAGAAACAGAAGGCTATGAAGAAGGCCAGCAGGAATATTGATTCTATTTCCCTGATTTGAAAAAGCTGATTGTTATAACCGGCCCGACTACTTCGGGCAAAACTGAAACTGCCATTGCGCTGGCATTACGCTACCAAACCGAAATCATTTCAACTGATTCAAGACAGTTTTATCGGGAATTGGAAATAGGGACTGCTAAACCCGATTTGAATCAGCTAAAGGCCGTTCATCATCATTTTATTAATTCCCTGTCAGTATATGATGAATATTCAGCCGGTAAGTATGAACAGGATGCCCTTCAGCTTATCGAACAGTTATTCCAAAAAAACAAAATCCTGATTGCTGCCGGTGGATCCGGGCTGTTTATTCAGGCATTGCTTTACGGTTTTGACCGACTTCCGGCAGCTGATCCGGGCTTACGGGATGAACTGAATTGCATGTCGCTCCGGGAACTTCAGAAACTTTTGTCAAATCTTGATCCTGATTATTTTCACCGGATAGACCAATTCAATCCACGCAGGCTGATAAGGGCTATTGAAGTTTGTAAACTTACCGGTAAACCCTATAGCACTCTCCTTCATTACAAAAAAGCAAATAGAAATTTTGACTTTTTATTAATTGGGCTGGATGTAAACCGTGAAGAACTTTACAGAAGAATTGATAACCGCGTTAATGACATGGTTCAACAAGGGCTAAAAGCAGAAGCCCTGTCATTTTATGAGTTCAGACATCTGCCTGCCCTGAAAACAACAGGCTACCTGGAATGGATCCCACATTTTCAAGGAATAATTTCCGAATCTGAAGCGATCCGGATTATTAAAAGAAATACCCGTCATTATGCAAAAAGACAATTAACCTGGTTCAGGAAGATGAAAGACCTGAAATGGTTACGACCTGATAACGAAATTTTATTCAGAGCTTGTGATGAGTTTGTTGTTCGGCAGGCCGGTTCTGACTGATAATAAAGAATGAGCGATCTCATTAAAAAGTATCTTTTTACTCTTTTTATATCATATAATTATATGATTTTTAAAAAAGTATTTTGCAATTAAAATTCAACTGTTAATTTTGCCACCGAAACCTAAATTAAAGTTTTTTAATCTTTTCTCGTGACTGAAAATGAAAAATATTCTAAAAGGATCAGCTCATTCAAACCTAACAATATCTGAAAACAGGAGAAACAATAAAGTTCTGAAAAGCATTATGCAGGTGGTTTTTGTTATTACTCTACTGATGCTTGTTTTTGTAGCTTCTTATAAAGTTTAGATTACTCCTTTATAAAAAATATCTTCTCAGATCTCCTGAACCGAAATAACAAATGAGATTCGTTCGTTTTTTTTAAACGGCACATTCCACATACCTGAATAGTTAATTAATACAGGAAGCCTGCCGGTTTCCAGTTCCCCTGTTTCGATCTCCATCTTGATATCCATATCAATTAGCAATGATTTATATTTAAGTGAATAATTCCGTGCAATTATTGAAAACGTCTTTCTATCAAACCATGATTCCAGATAGGTTATAAAACCTGCATCCGAATGTTTATGGATATCTTGTTTCAATACACATCTAAAAACATAACAAGGAATACTGTCATGGTATTTCTCAACTGCTAATGAATAATCATAGGACTCGGACAGGCTTTCATCAAATATGGAAGCTTTATTGCCAATTACCGGCAATCCCTTGATTGGCCTGCCCGGTTGAAATATCAGTGTCTTAATCTGCTGCCGGTATTTTTCCAGTTTTGTTTCAGCCTCTTTTTCCCTGAGCGGATAAACCGTGGGTGGTGAAACTTTATAAACCCCTTCCGGAAAAAATACATTATCCAGCATTTCGATGGTCAGGTAAGCAGGCTGGCCTTTCCGGTTATAAAACTTCCCATCTACTGTTTCTGAATTATCCTGCATTTGCCTTTCATCACCATTTATTCTTTGAACAGCATTCTTCTGCCTGCTGGCGGTAACTTCACCTTTTCTGTTTTTAATTTCGGTATAAGAATTTATGGTATACTGAAAGCGGTGCAGGTTTGTAAATGCTTCATGAAAGGAAGTATCCTCTTTCATCATCTCGATAAAATCAGTAACTGAGAAACCCGAACTTACCGCACTGACAACAACCGAATCAAGAGTTACAATTTTCTCTATACCCTGGCAATTGCCGGATGAAAAGGGCAAAAAGTCAATCAATAAAAAGAGAAGAAGCTTATTCAGCTGCACGTACACATCAGCTACTTGAACAAGCCATGTAAATCACCCTGTACCCTGGAGATAATTTCACCCAGTTGCTCATTATTTTCTGCAAAATTGATTTCATCAATATCAACAATCAGAAGTTTACCAGATTCATAACCTGATATCCATCCTTCATACCGCTCATTTAATCTTTTCAGATAATCAATCCTGATTGTATTTTCATACGGCCTTCCCCGTTTCTCAATCTGGTTAACGAGTGCCGGAACCGTTCCCCTGAGATAAATCAATAAATCAGGAGGAGTCACAAAATTCATCATCAGGTTAAATAGGTTCAGATAGTTGTGATAATCACGGGTAGTCATCAACCCCATTGCATGCAGGTTAGGAGCAAAAATATAGGCGTCCTCATAAATTGTTCTGTCCTGAACAACATGCCTGGAACTTTTTTTCATGTTGATCAGTTGCTGAAAACGACTGTTGAGAAAGAATATCTGCAAATTGAAAGACCATCTCTGCATGTCTTCATAAAAATCATTGAGATATGGGTTATCGTCAACTGATTCATAATGTGCTTCCCATTTAAAATGCTTGGCAAGTAAGCCTGTCAATGTTGTTTTACCTGAACCGATGTTACCAGCAACTGCTATGTGCATAACTAAAAAGAATAATTAAAGTTTCATTAGGTATATTACTGCAAATAAAACACAAACCTATTGAACAAAGTAAATGCTTCAGCAGTTGTTAACAAATATCTGCAATTCAACATTCAGATTTAAGTTTTAACCTTCTGGCGAACGGTCGGTTTTTCTTTTTCGTGTTTGCCTATATTTGAAGCGTTGTGAACGCTATGCTCTGTAACCTTGCTGTCTCAAATTATGCACTGATAGAGAAACTGGAAGTGGACTTTAGCCGTGGGTTAACCATCATTACCGGTGAAACCGGAGCAGGTAAGTCCATTTTAATCGGAGCACTTGGCATGATATTGGGCAACCGGGCAGATACTTCGGTTTTACTGAACAAATCAGTCAAATGTATAATAGAAGGTGAATTTGATTTAAGCCAATATCCGCTTCAGTCATTCTTTCAAAATAACAACCTTGATTACGATTCGCATTCTGTTATCCGCAGAGAAATCAGTCCTGAAGGTAAATCACGGGCATTTATCAATGACACTCCGGTTACGTTGTCTGTTCTGAAAGCATTCACATCCTGCCTGATTGACATTCATTCTCAACATGAATCATTAACTCTGAATGACAGTTCCTTCCAGACCGAAGTACTTGACCTGTTTGGAGAAAATGAAAAAGCAGCACTACTCTTTGGAAAAAGATTCAGACTTTGGGAAGAGAAAAAACATCGTCTGTTACACTTGCAGGAAGTTGCTGCCCGTTCTCTTGCTGAATCAGATTATCTCCGATTCCAGTTTAATGAACTTGATGAGGCAGAAATTCAGCCGGATGAGTTAAAAACACTGGAAGAAGAAGCTTCCATGCTTTCTCATGCTCAATTAATAAAGGAATCTGCATCAACTGCAGTTCAATCGTTGTCTGAATCTGAAAACAGTATTCTCTCCCATCTAAACAGCATAACCAGTCTTTTAAAATCTGCCTCCAGGTTTAATAAACCGATTGAAGATGCAGGAATCAGACTGATGGCTGCAGCAGTCGAGTTGAAAGATCTTGTTGCCGAACTGGAATTAATTGCCGAAAGAACAGAGATGAATCCTGAACGGCTTCAACAGATTGAACAACGCCTGGATCTGCTTAACCGGCTGATGCAAAAACACAGACTAACCGACAGCAATTTACTAACTGATAAGAAAGAAGAAATCAGGAACAAGCTTGAGAGTTTTGAAAATACAGATTCTGAAATTCTACAACTGAAATCAGAAATTGAAAATGAAGAGGGCGACCTGCTAAAGGCAGCAGAAAGAATAAGCAACCGAAGAAAAGAAGCGGCTATAAAACTGGAGAATGAGCTTGTAAAAATGTTTCCTTCCTTGGGTCTTCCCCAGGCTACAATTCAAATTGAAGTGAACCCTCTCAATAAACAGGAGATGAATTACACAGGCATTGACCGGATCAGATTTCTCTTTTCAGCCAATAAGGGAATCTCACCTGCAGAACTGAATAAAGTTGCTTCGGGTGGCGAATTATCCAGATTAATGCTTTGCCTAAAAGCCCTGATTGCTCATAAGAAGGCCCTTCCGACCATCATCTTTGATGAAATAGATACAGGTATTTCGGGAGAAACAGCCATGAAGGTAGGTTCCATTATTCGTGAAATTTCAAAAAACATCCAGGTGATTGCCATTACTCATCTTCCACAAATGGCTGGTAAAGGAGATTCCCATTATCATATTTATAAAGAAACTAAAGGCAAAATTCCTGCAACCAGGATTTTCAAACTAAACCGGGAAGAACGAATTCGCGAAATTGCAAGAATGCTCACGGGAGATCACATAACAGAAGCCGGCTTAAAAAACGCACGTGAACTTTTAATTTGAATTTCTGTCAATCAATTAATACAATAACTTATAATCATGAATAACTTACTCAAAGGAAAACGCGGAATTATTTTTGGAGCACTTGATCCCAACTCAATTGCCTGGAAGGTGGCCCAGAGATGTCATCAGGAGGGTGCAACCTTCACCCTTACCAATGCTCCTGTTGCACTTCGTTTCGGAGCAATTAATCACCTTGCCCAAGAATCTAATGCCCGGGTAATTCCTGCTGATGTTACCTCAGATACGGATATCCAAAACCTGATTGACAAATCAGTTGAAGGATTAGGAGGCAAGATTGACTTTATCCTTCACAGTGTCGGTATGTCATTGAATATCCGTAAAGGAAAAGCTTATACTGAGCTCGATTATGAGATGTTGAAAAAGACCCTGGATATTTCTGCAATCTCTTTACACCGGTTACTCAAAATCTGTATGGAAAAAGATGCAGTTAATGATTGGGGAAGTATTGTTGCTTTAACCTACATTGCTGCCCAACGTGTATTTCCTGATTATAATGAAATGGCTGATGCCAAGGCCTTGCTTGAAAGCATTGCCCGAATGGCCGGTTATTATTATGGTATGAAAAGAAAAGTCAGAGTAAATACTATTTCACAATCACCTACCAGGACAACAGCGGGCAGCGGAGTAAAAGGGTTTGATTCCTTTTTTGAATATGCCGATGCAATGTCACCGCTGGGTAATGCAAATGCAGAAGATTGTGCTAATTACTGTGTTGTTATGTTCTCGGATCTGACCCGGATGGTCACCATGCAGAACCTGTATCATGATGGCGGATTTTCGACTATGGGAGTTTCCAATTCAGTAATGGACCGCATAAAATAATAACTTTTATAGTGAAGGTATCCATTAAAAAAAATAATAAATTTGCTACCTGATCAAATTCTTGCCTCATTGAAGACAAGTTTATTAACCTTATGTTTCATTCTGTTCTCCGGATATTGGTCTTTTGCCCAGCATTCTCTGAATGAACTGCTGGCAACCTGCCGCAAAGCAAAAACTGAAACTGAAGATAACGGGAGAATGCTGAAAACATTTTTCCATTCAAATCCGGACAAATTTCAGACAGGAATGAAATTATATAATCAGGCAAGAGCTTCATTTGAAGAATGGATTGAATTTTACAAACTGGAAGTTACTGCAACCATCCAAGATAAAGATAAGCAAGCTGATCATAATAAGATTAGAAGTAAAATTGAAACTGCCTTGAATGATGTTGCTTCCTTTAATGCATTTTATAACAATATAAGTGTTGCAGACAATTCAAGCCCAGTAGCTTATAAAGCACCTCCGGTCATTTCAGAGGTAAATGCCTGTTTAAATTCTGCTGTTTCATTTATCCGGCTGATTAAGGACTCGAGAAGAGAAAAACAACAAATCCTGAAGAACGATCTTTATGACCAGTTATCACGATATCATATAATCTCTTTTACTGAACTAAAATAAAACAAAAACCGCATATGAAAAAGTACCTGTTACCCGGAATCATCATACTTGCTGGAATAGCGCTAATCGGATATCGCTATTTAGCATCAGGAAGCATTAATAACCTGGAGTTGAAAATAGAATCTACTCCATTGCTCATGCCATCCTGCTATAAGGTTTACGGAAATCCGGAGGCTGCCAGCGGACAACACTATCTCTTCAAAATGATGATGACCAACAATGGGAGCAGCCCTATTCAAGGGGTTAAAGTCAGCTACACCATCCCAAAGTACATTGAAAAAACCGAACTGGCAAAAGTTCCGGTAATTAACCCCGGTCAATCTGTTGTTTTAGCCTGCTATCCTGCTTTTAATGATGATGTTGTTGAAAAAACCACTTCGTCAAAAGAAAAAGTAAAAATTGAAATTGAGAGTAAAGGGGGATCAACCGAGAAAGAATTTGCCTTTGAAATGAAAGGGCGCAATGAGTTCGTGTATTCTTCTTTACCATCAGATGAAATCAGAAGCTATTCAGACATGTTTGACAATGATAACTTACTGGCCTGCCTGGTCACACCTGAAGATCCGATAGTAAAATATTATACTCAGCAAATTCAGGAGAAGTTATTGAAAGGTGAAGTAACTATTGAAAACAATCCCAATGAAGGAGTTCGTTTCCTGATGGGAATTTATAATGCTACCTATCTCAGCCATATGGTTTACAGCGGCACTGCAGGGGTCCCCGAAAAATTTGATGATGCCACAACTTCGATGGTTCAAAATATTCGCCTTCCTCGTGAGCTGATTACCGGCAATACCGGATTATGTATAGAGTTGAGTATTCTTTATGCCAGCGTAATGATGTCTGCCGGAATGAACCCTGTAATTTACCTGATTCCCGGTCATGCATATCCGGGATTCAGAATGGCAGGTCAGTATTTTGCTCTGGAGGCAACTGCAATAGGAGGTGAAAACCTGCAAGGGGGGCGAAAAAGTGCCGAAGAAGCCTTTAAAGCAGGGATGAAAAATCGTGATGAGTTTTTTCAGGCTGCCCAAATGGGTGATGATCGCTTTAACCTGATTGATATCCGTCAGTTGGTTTCTGAACAAATCAAACCGATGGAATTAAAAGACGATGCTTTTCTCAGACAAAAAGTTGATCAGATAGCAGCTTCCTGGGCTAGCGGTGGAGTTTCGATTCCTGAAAATATTCAGTACCAGCCAGAACAATTAACCGGTGGCGGTGGTGGTAACTCCGGTGGTGGTGGTGGTGGTGGTGGTGG
>JADLBQ010000039.1 GCA_020847635.1 Bacteroidia bacterium | reverse complement strand
TTTCCTTATCAGCTGAATATTGGGTTCTGAGAATCAATTCACCGGATTGATCATAAGTCTTCCACTCCCCATCCCGAAGTCCGAGTTTATATTGCCTGATTTCCTTTACTGTTCCTTCAGGATAATAGTAAATATGTTCTCCGTTTTCGAATCCGTCACGGTAGCGTCCTTCAAAAGCTGTTTTCCCATTCAGGAAAAATTGTTTCCATTTTCCTTCCTGGCGGTCATCTGTGAAATTCCCTTCAGCAATATATTCACCGTTATGGAATTTCCATATTCCTTCTTTCTTGCCATCCGTATAATTTCCTTCGGCAATTAGTTCCAGGCTGTCATTATATTCTTTTGAATAGCCTTCTTCAAAACCATTCAGAAAATTTTCTTCCCTAAGTAGGTTTCCTGAAGGAAAATACCATTTCCACTCACCGTCAGGTTTACCCATTTTATATTTTCCACGTTGTTGAATTTTTTTTGTAGGATAATAATAAATCCATTCACCATCTCGCTTATCGTCAATAAAGGTTCCTTGACATTGAATAGTACCATCCGGATAAAAAAACTTCCAGTCACCTTGTTTTTTTCCTCCACCATCAGTAATGCCTTCAGCAATCACCTTGTCATCTCTGTATATTTTACCTGCTGTGATATTTCCATTCCGGTCATATTCCCTGTAAACACCCTGTTTAATTCCATCTAATAAATTAACTGACGATTTTGGCCTGCCATTATTATAATAATCACGATCAATGGTTAATTCTTTATGGGTGAGTTTATCAATAAATAATTCTCCGTTTCTATATAATTCTGTTTTAATCAGTGTTCCGTCTTTTTTATAGGTTTTAAAGAGGCCGTCTTTTCGGTCATCAGAATATTTGCCTTCTGATTTTACGGCTAAATTTCCATCATAAAATTCTTTCCAGACACCCTGCTTTAATCCGAATTTATCAATTCTGTTAATTTTCTCTTCCTTTTTAAGATACCCTCTGTCATAATCTGTCAGAGTAATCACTCTTCCGTCTGAAGCATATTCAATAGCAAGCCCCTGTTCCAGATTATTTTTAAAAGGTACTGTTTTATGCAAAAAACCCCTGTCATCAAAATATCTGGCAGTATCTTCTTTCAGGTTATCCTTCAGAAACTCTTCTGATTTGATTTTTCCGTTTTCAAAATATTCTTTCTGCCATCCTTCCTTTAGTCCATCAACATACAGATATTCGGCAGTCAGCTGATTCTTCTCATTATAAAACTTCCAACTGCCCTGTGGTTTGTTATTCTTTCTTTCACCAACTGATTTCAGACTGCCATTTTCATAGAAAGCTTTCCATACTCCATCCGGCTTTCCGTTTAATAAATTACCCTCACTGCTTATTTTTCCGGAAGGATAATAAAACCGATTAAATCCATCTGGATTAATGGTGTCATTTTGGGCTGAAAGGCCAAGCCAGCAAAGGGCTAAAATCAGGGAACTACTTATTTTCACTCAATAACCAAGAATCCTTGTCAGACTGGCTGTGCAGATAATTCGAGCATTCTCTTTAGCGGAATAACTGCCTTACGGGCAATGTCGTCAGGAATAATAATTTCCGGTTTGCCTGTCTTAATGCAGTTATATAATTTTTCGAGTGTATTCAACTTCATGTGCGGGCAGTTATTGCATGCACAATTATTATCCGGAGGGGCCGGGATAAATACTTTATCCGGATTATTTTTCTGCATCTGATAAATAATACCGCTTTCTGTTGAAACAATAAATTCTTTTGTACTGCTCCTGGAAGTGTAATTGAGCAGTGCTGAAGTAGAGCCTACAAAATCTGCCATGAGTAAAACAGCTTCTTCACATTCGGGATGAGCAATCATTTCTGCCTGGGGATAGCGGGCTTTAAGCCTCATGATTTTCTCACGTGAGAAAATCTCATGAACCATACACGAACCATTCCACAGAACCATATCCCGACCCGTTTTCTTCATAATGTAGGCTCCCAGGTTTCTGTCCGGAGCAAATATGATTTTTTTATCAACTGGTACACTTTCAACAATTTTTACTGCATTACTTGATGTACAGATGATATCACTTAAAGCTTTAATCTCAGCCGTACAATTTACATACGAAATAACCACATGGTTGGGATGTTCCTCCCTGAATTTTCGGAAAGCATCCGGAGGACAGGAATCGGCCAGTGAGCATCCGGCATTTAAATCCGGTAATACAACTTTTTTATCAGGATTAAGCAGTTTGGCGGTTTCTGCCATAAAATGCACTCCTGCAAAAGCTATCATATCTGCGCTGGTCGTTTCTGCTTGCTGAGCCAATCCAAGGCTGTCACCAATATAATCAGCAACATCCTGAATGTCACTATCCTGATAGTAGTGAGCCAGCACGACTACGTTTTTCTCCTTTTTGAGTTTTTCAATCTCTTTATGTAAATCCATTTTTTAAAAGATATATGCAAATATCAGTATATTTTGTGTGGTTTTCAACACTATATAATTACAACAACATGAAGCCTTAAAAGTTACTTTTAAAAGAGTATTACTTATATAGCTGTTCAAACAGAAGATAAGTTTTTATGGAATTTTTCCTTTTTCATTTTATTAAAAGTTAAGCACAACAATTAACAAGTTATGATATGGCAACGATATGAAAATCAGAGATTTAATGTTTATCAACAGACTGTTTACAAAGGCGATTGGTTAATAACTGTTCTGTAACCGAAATGTCATGATTGGTGCAAATCATGTTGATTAGTTTTTATAACAACTCAGGGAGTTGTTGATATTCGGTTTTTCTGAACTTATAAACAGGACAGCAAAAATTTATCGCATGTTATTAACTAATAATAGTGATCAAATTCACAAAACGATGTTGATAGAATGAATGGTATAAACCCATTACTTTTACACCTGATTTATATCAATCATGCAAATTATAATCGGAAGTGATCATGCAGGCTTTTTACTCAAGGAAGAGTTAAAGACTTTTTTGAAAGATAAAAAGTACAGTGTTACCGATGCCGGAACCTATTCGGCAGATTCTGTTGACTATCCTGATTTTGCACATGCTGTTGCCGGAGAAGTTGAAAAAATGAATAGTATAGGAATTTTGATTTGTGGAAGTGGTAACGGTGTGGCAATGGCTGCCAATAAGCATCAGGGAATCAGAGCAGCACTGTGCTGGACGGAAGAAATTGCCAGGCTTGCCCGTCAGCATAATAATGCCAATATTTTATGTCTTCCGGCACGATTTATCAGCAGAAATCTTGCTGTTACACTGACCGAGGTGTTTTTATCAACTGCTTTTGAAGGGGGAAGACACGAAAGAAGAGTTGCGAAGATTAATTGTTAAACAATACCTTAGCAGGATGCCGGGCTATTTGTGCCAGGAGAATTTAATTGTTGTTCCATCAGACCGGCTTCTGTCAATCCAGATTCGCTGTCCCAGGTTTGTCAGTAAACGGCTTACCAGGGGTAATCCGATTCCGGTATTCTCAAAATCATCTTTTGATTTTAACGTCTGAAATATTTCAAAAGCTTTTTCTTCAAGACGCTTTGGAATTCCGGGTCCGTCATCCTGAATGGTAAAAACATACTCGTCAGGCATTTCCTCACAACTTATATTTATTTCTCCTTCTTTTTTTTCATTATGCTGGAATGCATTTTTTATTAGTTCAATAAAAACACGGATCAGCATTTCCTTCTCAACTGTAAATACAAAATCACATCCGGTAACGATGACTCTGAAAGCAGGTGGAATTTCAAGGGTTTCAATGGTTGCATGAATTAATTTATTTAACTCAACCGGTTGAGGGCTTTCCGATTTTCTGGAGATTCTCGAATAATCGGTAAGAGCGTTTAATAGCCGCTGGGTGCGGTTGACCCGGTTTTGAAGAAGTGAAAAGTTCTCAGCAACTGAAGCAGGCATGGAATTCCCCATATCTTCAGTTATCCAGTTGATCAGGTTGTCAATGGCACGGATAGGCGCTTTAATATCATGTGTAACCAGATATACAAACTGGTTAAAGTCCTTTTTTAGAAAGGCGTTTATATCTTTCAGCTTTTCCATTTCTTTTGACAACCGGATTTGATTTTCGATCCAGATTACTTTACGCCTTGTTTCTTCCAGATCCAATGGCTTAAAGAGAAAGTCAACCGTCCCATACTTGTATTTATGTAATGAATTCTTATCTGACCTAGATGCAGCCGAT
>JADLBQ010000038.1 GCA_020847635.1 Bacteroidia bacterium | reverse complement strand
TCAATTGAAAGTTATCGCTTTATTGATTCCAATGATGTTTATGTTACAACTTATGATAACATCGGACGAAACTATTCAACAGGAATTAGCGTTGGTTCTAACATGATGATAAACAAGCTCATTATTGGAGCAAATCTGAATGGCTGGTATTATAGAGTAAAGGGAACAACCTCAGGGAGTCAATACAACGATGGGATTAACTATAGTATTAATGCTTATATCAGCTATAAGTTTAGTGAAAAGTGGGGAGTGCAGGCATTTGGTTTCTTTAACGGGCCGGAGATTAGCCTCCAGGGAAAATCAACGTCATTTTTCTATTACAACCTGAGTGCCCGCTATATTTTAAAAAATGATAAAGGAGGAATCGGGCTTGGTCTCGATAATTTTGCTACACCCTATGTTTGGTTTAGAAATGAATATAAGGGTGCGGATTTCAGCTATAAAAACTCAAATAAGGTTAATTTTATTGGTATCCGTCTTAGTTTTGATTATCGTTTTGGCAAAATGAATTTTAGTGCACCAGCGAAAAGGCGGATTAAGAATGATGACTTGAAAGATGGTGGTGATGAGAACGGACAAGGCCAGGGGCAAATGGGCAAATAAGAATCTGATTCAGTTACAAAATTCAATAAAGGCCTGAGACAATTCCAAACAGGCCGTCTTCGCCACTTAGAAAAACGGCATTTCCGTTTTTAGCTCTTCGGGCAGAATGAAATCCGGTTTCAGACATATGTATCCAGTTATTGCCTCCATCACGTGACCATTCTGTTCCACCCGGCCCGGTAATAATCATTGACGTTTGTGAAATATACTCAACACAGGAGCGATATCCGGCCGGTTTTGTGATTGATGGCTTCCAGTTCCTGCAACTGTTAAAAGTAAGAAAAAAATTGTCGGTTTGGTTGTTGACAGTATTATAATCACCTCCGGCAATGACTCCGGTCCTTTCATCTTTAAAAGCCAATGAAAATATGCCTGCGCTTTCACTTCCTTTTAAAATCGGGACCGGAAATTTCTTCCAGGTTCTACCATAGTCAGCTGACATAAATATATGAGCTGTTCGGCCTCCGGTACCAATAAAAGCATATCCGTTTTTTACACAACGAATGGATGTTCCGCTGGCTGCAAACCCATTTTCGCCTTCCTGTACCATTGGCAGATCTTTATAACCGGTTTCCTTCCATGATCTTCCGCCATCTTCTGTATGAATCAAAAGCAATTTACCGTCAATAGCATCACTGAAAGCAATACCCCGCTTGTCATCCCAAAAATCCATTCCGTTAAAAAATGCTTTTTTATTTTCATTTCGATAAACCACTTTCCAGCGTTGGCCGCCATCATTTGTTCTCAGAATTACTGCAGGACTGCCAACAGCCATTACTACTGCAGATTTTGAATCGAAAGCTTCAATGTCTCTGAAGTCACGATCTTCATACTTGGCTATTCTGAGTGTATCAAAAGTCTGTCCGCCATCATTTGACCGGCAGATATAGCCAAAACTTCCACTCATCCAGATTACATTATTGCTTACCACGCTTAGCCCGCGTAACGAAGAATTAATCTTAATCCTGAAGGTATCTAACGACAGTACCTTCTGAGATAAACAAACAGTTGACTGTAAGCAGAGAATGACTGTAATGAGTTTTTGCATTATTTAACCGATCAGGCAAAAATAACAGAAAGAATAATCCTTTTCTAAGAAAATGGCTCATGGGTCTTATAGAAGCCGTTTTGATTAAGTGATCTTCCATTGGTTACATTTGCCACCAGTGGCTAAACCATTACCCATTCATGTCAAAATTTTGATCGGACTGGCATTAGGAATTGCCTGGACAGTTCTTTTTACTCTTGCTGGCTGGAACCGGATTACCCTTGACTGGGTTCTACCTTTTGGGAAAATCTTTATTTCACTTCTTAAATTAATTGCTGTGCCTTTAGTTCTGTTCTCCATTATAAAGGGAATTACAGATCTGAAAGATGTTTCAAAATTAGGCAAGATGGGTTTAAAGACACTGCTGATTTTTATTTTTACAACAGTATTAGCAGTATCCATAGGAATTACTTTAGCCAATCTTATCAAACCGGGAGGCAGTGATAAGTCTGAACCAAGAATTTTAAACCGGATGAATTACGAAATCTGGGTTCAATCGAATAATCAGGTACTTCCCCTTGATGAGCACTCTTATTTAACAGACCCTGAATTTGCAGATCTTGCTGAACGTGCCAGATCAAATGCACAGGTAGAAACAGATCCTAAAATTGAAGGGAAGATGATGGAGGTTGGTGAAAGCAAGTCAGCCGGGCCATTGAAGTTTCTTGAAGATATCGTACCTGAAAATTTGTTTTTCACACTGTCTAATAATGGACTGATGTTACAGGTAATCTTTTTTGCATTATTTTTTGGTATTTCAATGCTCTATATTCCTAAGGCTCACTCGCTGGCATTGGCCGGGGTTATTGAAGGAGCTAATGATGTTTTTCTGAAAATGGTTGATCTGGTTATGAAGGGAGCACCTTTTTTTGTTTTTGCATTAATGGCAGGCGTTACTGCTGAAATGGTGAGCGATTCGGCTGATGGCTTTTCAACTTTAATTTATCTCTTCGGCAATTTATTATGGTATTGCCTGACCGTATTAGCAGGACTTTCAATCATGCTTTTTGTCGTGTATCCGACAATTCTGATTTTATTTACACGTAAAAAGACTGACATGAAGCCTGTAGAAATGTATCGCTGGTTTTTTCGGTCAATGAGTCCGGCTCAATTTCTGGCATTCAGTACCAGCAGTAGTGCAGCAACCCTGCCGGTTACAATGGAATGTGTTCACAATAATCTTAAAGTATCTAAAGAAGTTACCAGTTTTGTACTGCCTATCGGAGCAACAATTAATATGGATGGAACAAGTTTATATCAGGCAGTGGCAGTTATTTTTTTAGCCCAGCTACATATGGTTGACTTAACCGTTACCCAACAACTGGTCATTGTGTTAACAGCTACCTTAGCCTCAATCGGTGCTGCAGCAATACCGAGTGCAGGATTGGTAATGTTAATTATCGTATTGCAGTCAGTGCATTTGAACCCTGCATGGATTGCAATTATTTTCCCGGTTGACCGAATTCTGGATATGTGCCGGACTGTTGTAAATGTTACCGGTGACTCCATGGTTGCTTCTGTGATTCAAACCACCGAACGGAACACCGAATTCATATCCCCATCTTCTGACTTTTAGATATGCAATCGTTTTTTTCTGTTTCTTTATTTGTGAAACAACATCGGTTACTCTCAATTCTGATTTCAGTATTTCTATTTACTGCACTTTTTGCACGATTGATTGCAAATGACTTGCCACTTTATGCCAGCTACATGGATAGTCATTGTTTCCCGGCATTTAATCCTTCTGGAAGTATTCAGATAAACAATGAAAGAATATTTTACAAACAAATAAAATGGAAACAGGCAGAGGGCTTTTTTATTTTTCCTTTAGTTACGTATTCACCTCACACACTTGATTTACCGAATGCAGATTATACTTCGCCTTTTGACAGTCAGATATGGATTACCGATCAGGGTAAGGCAGAAAATCTGCCATTCAGATTCAGGCATTTTCTCGGAACCGATAATCTGGGTAGGGACGTCCTTGCCGGCTTAATCTATGGTCTGCAAACCTCCTTATTCACTGCCATCTTTGCAATGATCATGGCAGCATTAATTGCACTTGTTACAGGAGGAATTTCGGGTTATTACGGAGACAATGGGTTGAAACTTTCAATAGGGGCAATTGTCATTTCTATCATTTCTATCCCATTTATTTACTTTTATACGTATGAACTTCAGAGGTTTAATCAGCAAGAGAATATTTTTTTAGAAATCTCAAAAAGGATTTTAATCCTGATTGTAATTGGGGTTGCTGGCTGGCTTTTAATTCGTGCGTTAAAAATGATTTCGGTTTTTAAACGAAAGGTAGTGTTTCCAATAGACAGCCTCATAACACGTATTACCGAGCTAATAACGGCATTGCCACGGTTGGTTCTTATTCTGGCACTTGGGGCTTTATTTAAGCCTTCCTATTTATCCTTGGCAATAATTATTGGTCTTACCTCATGGAATGATATGTCAAGATTATTACGGGCGGGAATTCTAAAAGCTAAACAACAACCATATATAGAGGCAGCACACGCTCTCGGTTATTCCGATTTGCGCATTTTAGCCATTCATGCACTTCCCAATGCTATTGCTCCCCTAATCACTGTTTTTGTGTTTGGTATCTCAGCAGCAGTTATTGTTGAGTCATCGCTTACCTTTCTGGGCATTGGGTTGCCTGTTGAATCAGTTTCATGGGGAAGTATCCTGGCCCGTGGGATGGAGAATATTCGTGCATGGTGGCTAATTGTGTTCCCGTCTTTGGCTTTATTTCTAACATTGCTGGCAATGAATCGGGCAGGAGATATTATCCAGAAAATGACTAACCCCAGAATTTCTATAGCATAACGCTACTTTTTATCTTTGCAACCTTTTAAGCTCGATGATCATTACATTCCCGGATAATAAGAAACGTGAGTACCCGGACGGCACCACTTCGTTTGAAATTGCTAAAAGCATTAGTGAAGGGCTGGCAAGAATCGTTCTTGCCGCAAAAGTCAATGGCGAGGTCCGTGATTTGACACGACCCATTCAGGTGGATTCAACCCTAGAATTATTAACCTGGGAGCAGCCTGAAGGGAAATCCACCTTTTGGCATTCTTCAGCTCATCTAATGGCAGAAGCTTTAGAATTTTACTACCCGCATATTAAATTCTGGGTTGGACCTCCAGTTGAGAATGGCTTCTATTATGATGTTGACTTGGGTGATCAGACAATTACCCATGAAGATCTTGGGAAAATTGAAACTAAAATGCGTGAATTAGCCCAGGCTAATCATCAGTATATCCGGAAGGAAATTCCAAAACCGGAAGCAATCGCTTATTTTACTGAGAAAGGGGATGAGTATAAACTTGATTTACTCTCAAACCTCGAAGACGGCAATATTACATTTTATACTCAAGGTAGTTTTACTGATCTCTGTCGTGGGCCCCATATTCCTTCAACCGGTTCCATTAAAGCTATAAAGCTGTTGAATATTGCCGGAGCGTACTGGAAAGGAGATGAAAAAAATAAACAGTTGACCCGGATTTATGGAATTACGTTTCCAAAACAAAAGGAACTGGATGAGTACCTTGCAATGCTTGAAGAAGCAAAGAAGCGGGATCACCGAAAATTAGGGAAAGAGCTCGAGATTTACACTTTTGATGAAGACGTTGGACCTGGCTTACCGCTTTGGCTTCCCAATGGTGCAGTTTTAATTGAACAACTGGAAAGGTTAGCTAAAGCTACAGAAAAGAAGGCCGGCTATAAAAGAGTCAGAACTCCGCATCTGGCTAAAGGAACAATGTATCTTACCAGTGGGCACCTGCCGTATTATGAGGAAAGTATGTTTCCTTCAATGAATATTGAAGGTGAAAAATACTTCCTTAAACCAATGAACTGTCCTCATCATCATAAAATATTTAAAACGCTGAATGCAAGCTATCGTGACCTTCCGGTGCGTTTGGCAGAGTACGGTACATGCTACCGTTATGAACAGTCAGGTGAACTTTTTGGTTTGATGCGGGTACGCTCGCTGCAAATGAATGATGCTCATATTTATTGTACTGAAGAACAATTTGCTCAGGAGTTTAAAGCAGTTAATGAAATGTATCTTAAATATTTCAGGATTTTTGGAATTGAAAAATATGTAATGCGGTTTTCAACCCATTCTGCTAATAAGCTGGGCAAAAAATATGTGAATGAACCTGAACTTTGGCTCAAAACTGAAGCGATGGTGAGAAATGCCTTAATTGAGTCAAAAATTCCATATATTGAAGTACCGGATGAAAGTGCATTCTATGGTCCCAAGATTGATGTTCAGGTTTGGAGTGCTATCGGACGTGAATTTACCCTGGCAACCAACCAGGTTGACTTTGCTGTTCCTGCCAGATTCGGGTTAACTTACCGAGCAGCCGACAATACCTTGAAAACCCCGCTTTGCATTCACCGGGCACCCCTCGGAACCCATGAACGGTTTATCGGATTTCTGATTGAACATTTTGCCGGAAACTTTCCATTGTGGCTAACCCCCAGCCAGGTCATTATTTTACCGATCAGTGATAAATTTAATGACTATGCTCATGACCTTTCACAAGAATTAAATAATTCCGATATTCGCAGCCTTATTGATGAAAGGGATGAAAAAATAGGGAAAAAAATTCGCGATGCCGAACTGAAAAAGATTCCATATATGCTGATTGTCGGAGAGAAGGAAGCAGAAACACAAAGTGTTGCTGTCAGAAAACATGGTGAAGGCGACAAAGGCGCAATGACTAAAGAAAACTTTAAAACATTAATTCAACAGGAAATAGAAAAGCAATTGAATGTATAAGTATAACCACTAAAATAAGGAGGAACATATCGTAACATTTAGAACCAACCGTCCATCTTCAGGAGGGTTTAAGAAGCCTTTCTTCAGAGGCAGAGGGCCAGTTAAAAAGGAAGCGGAACACCGCATTAATGAGCACATAAAGTCACCCAAGCTAAGATTGGTTGGTGATAATGTTGAACAGGGAATTTATTCAACATCTGAAGCCCAACAGTTGGCAACCGAACTCGGACTGGATTTAGTAGAGATCTCACCGGGAAGCGAGCCACCTGTTGCAAAGATTATGGATTATCAGAAATTCCTTTACGAAAAGAAAAAGAAAGAAAAGGAAATTAAAGCCAAATCCGTTAAGCAAACAGTTAAGGAAATTCGTTTTGGACCCAATACCAATGAACATGACTTTAACTTTAAAGTAAAACATGGAATCAGTTTTCTTAAAGAAGGTGCTAAAGTGAAAGCTT
>JADLBQ010000037.1 GCA_020847635.1 Bacteroidia bacterium | reverse complement strand
TTGGCAGTATTGGTAAGATAACCGTTCCCAAAATTCCATAGATAGGATGTTGCGTTATTGCTCTGATTAGTAAACTTATACCATACAGACTGGCAATTTGAGTTTGAGCTGAGGGTTGTAAATAATGCTTCCGGACGGGTAACCTCTATAGGGTACGGAAGTGAAATAGTTTGCTGGCAGAAAGTTGTATCCGTAATGGTAAGTGTTACATTAAATACACCTCCATTATTAAATACAAAAGCCGGATTTGGCAAAGTAGATGTAAACCCGTTTCCAAAATCCCACAGATAGGATGCATAGTTCTGATTGACTGTACTAAACAGAACCGTATCACCGGCACATATTTTCCGTTTATCTGAAAAAATCGAATTAACAGCAACTCCATAAAAGGATTGCTGAGCGAAAGCAGAACAGCCACTGGTATCCGTTACAATCAGTGAAACGATATAATTGTTAGCAGGATTGGCATAGGAATGTTGAGGTGAAGGAAGGGCTGAGGTAGTCCCGTCACCAAAATCCCAGAGATAAGAAGCAGCATTTTGAGTCAATGCTACCGGAGCAATTGAATTTCCACTACAGGTTGCTGAAGCATTCATGTTAAATCCACCGGTTACACCATTAACTCTGATAAACTGGGGCTTAAATAAGGTATCAATAGTCCCATTCAGATCTGTAGTAACTAAAGTCAGGTCATACAATCCGGGGGTTGTATAAGTATAAACCGGATTTTTTAAGGTTGAGATTCCTCCATCTCCAAATATCCAAAGCCAGTCAGTTGTGTTAAGAACAGGGCAATAAAAATGGATTGAAAACGGAGCACAATCAGTCTGTGGTTCCGGCTCATGCACAATGGTTGAATCATTATTCAGATTTATACTTCCGGTTCCCAATACAACATCCGGGAAGATGAATGTATAAGAACAACTGTCATTTGCAATGGTAAGTGAAATGTTATAAGGAGGCGGAGTGTAAAAAACATGAATAGGATTTTGTAAGGTTGAAGTTATACTATCTCCAAAATCCCAGAACCAGCTGGTAGCTCCTTGTGAATTGGCATAAAACTGAACATTCAGTGGAAGGACCGTATCTGTTGTAAATGCAATCAGATTGGCAGACAACGGTTCAAAGTAAACAGCATAGTTATGGGTTGCCGTGTAGGAACATCCGTCATTTGTGATAATGGTTAAAGAAACGGTATAGGTCCCTGGATTTGCATACGTATGGACCGGATGTTGCTGAGTGCTGGTAAAACCATCACCAAAATCCCAGAACCACGACACAGCATTTACTGAGCTATCATGAAAATATGCAATGTAAGGTGGGCATTTTTCTGTCTCAAATGAGAACCTAGCTTCACCACCAATGATGTGAAAGACCCGGTAAACAGGAATCTGTTGGCTACATCCGATTCCAGCTGTTTGCGTATTCAGCGAAACGGTATAAGATCCAGGAGTGAAAAATGTATGGGTCGGGCTTTGTAATGTGGATGAACTTCCGTCTCCAAAATCCCAGTTCCAGGAAACAGCTCCAAATGAATTATCAGAAAAATTAGCAGTAAACGGAGCACAAGCTGTAACCGGAGGCGGTGTGATAAAAGTGGTTCCTGACTGGCTTACCAAGACCGGTGATGGTAATGTATAAGTAGCCGTGCAGCCACTCCCATCAGTCACTGTGAGTGAAGGAATATAGCTTCCGCTTGACTGATATAAATGAGTAGGTGATTGCAAGTTTGAAGTCTGTCCGTCTCCGAAATTCCACAAGTAAGTAACATTCGATCCGGTTGAATTCGGAGTAAATAAAACCTTTAGCGGAGGACAACCTGATGTCACATCAACATAAAAAGAAGCATCCGTATTATTTACAACAACCTGATTAGGTAAAGATAATGTTGATGAGCAGCCATACATACTGGTTACCGTTAGTGAAGTTGTAAAAACACCGTTTCCGCCATAGCTATGAACCGGATATTGTTGTGCTGAAGTTTGGCCGTCACCAAAATCCCATAAGTAAGAGTGCCCGACACCGGTATTCTGGGTTATAAATGACACTGATAACGGGCTACATCCTGATGCCGGTGTAAAATTGTAGCTTACAATCGGAGTTTTATAAATGCTTAATGATAATGGAAGCGAAGTATTGGAACATCCGTTCAGATAGTTGACAGTTAAAACAGTCTGGTAATTACCGGCTGAACTGTAATGAATTACCGGAGCTGCCAGATTACTAATTCCGGCTGAGCCAAAATCCCATGAATAGGTATTGACATTCTGAGCTGTTGTTGAGAAACCGATTGAGACTGGAGTACAGCCTGAGTTCTTGGTTGAGGTAATAACCGGAACCGGATTATCAAGTAATGTTATATAATTTACCTTTACAACGGTATCCTTACACCCTTGTGAACTTGTGGTAATCAGTGAAACCGTAAATTGACCGGGAACTCCGTATAGATGTGATGGGTTCTGTTGAGTTGATGTTTGCCCATCTCCGAAATCCCATACAAAAGCAGAAGCATTGACAGAAGCAGTAGTAAAAATAACCGGCTGATTTGAATCACATACTACAGTTGTAGGAGCTGAGAAGTCTGTTTCCGGTTTTGGATGAATTGTAATGAAATTCTGACGAGTCAATGAATTACTGCACCCACCTTGCTGGTTATAGGCTACAAGGGTAACCGTAAATTGTCCGGCAAGTGTATATTGATGAGATGGTGAAGCATCGGTTGATGTATTCCCGTCTCCAAAATCCCAAAGACAGGATGAATAATACTGCGATTGATTATGGAAGGAAATTGTTTCACCTTCACAAACAACTGCCGGTGTTGCATTAAAGTTAACAGCCGGAACCATTCCGGTATTTATATAATTTAACCTGATAACCGAATCCTTTACACCATTTTGTGAAGTCACTACAAGTTTAACTGTAAAACTGCCAGGTTGCAAATAGACCGTTACCGGGTTTTCAATGGTTGAAGTATTCCCATTGCCAAAATCCCAGAAATAAGCAATTGCATTAATGGATTGATTGACGAACTGAACAGTCAAGGGTGCACACCCTGAAGTATTTCCCTGTACTGTAAACTGAGCAATTGGTTGTGCTCTGCCCACTATTGAGAGCATTACTAATGCTACAACAACCATGACAGCTTGATAAGTCCGGTTAAAAAGAAACATAAAAAGTGGTTTGGTTCAATTCAACTCTGTTTAGTCAGAACCATTTACGTAAACCAGATAAAAGTGTTTCAAATCTTACAAAGCCAGAACTCCCGCTGGAAGATAAAATAATTCAGCTAAATTCGCTTCAACCTAATTTTTGTCAAACCAAAACACATGATATGAAGACGCACCTAGTTTCCTTAGTGTTTTTATTGATACCATTCTTTTCTCAATCCCAAAACTGGAATCCGGATCAAGCATCTGATTCGTATAGTACTCCTGAAAATCCATATTATTGGAAAAACAAACTCCCGTATCCCGGTTACTGGCAACAGGATGTTCACTACCGGATCAGCGCTCAATTGGATGACAATACAGATATCATTACAGGAACCCTCCGACTTACTTATTCCAATAATTCACCTGACACACTTTTCTTCGTGTTCTTTCACCTTTATCAGAATGCCTTTCAGCCCGGTTCCTACTATGAAAATCTGATTACCAACAGAGAACGTAAACCTTTTTTCGGTAAGTACGAATCTCAAGGACTTGGCACCATGATTGAATCGTTATCTGTCTCAGACGGTTCAGGTTCTTATGACCCGGAACTCATTTATGATAATACGATTGTAAAGGTGCTTCTGAAAAATCCTCTTCTTCCGGGCAATAAGATTGATTTTTATGCTGCTTTTAAAACATACTATGATAATGGTAGCATCCGGAGACGAATGAAAATTTTTAATTCCTATGGATTCAAACACTATGACGGAGTACACTGGTACCCGAGAATCAGCGTTTATGACCATAAATTCGGATGGACTACAGACCAGCACCTAGGCCATGAATTTTATGGAGACTTTGGAACATACGAGGTCGAATTGTGGCTTCCTGACCATTATATCCTTGATGCAACTGGTATACTTCAAAATAGAGAGGAAGTGCTGCCTGATTCGCTCAGAAAAATGCTAGACATCCGGAATTTCAAAGATAAACCCTGGGGTGAAGCTCCCTCAACTCCAATAATCCCTTCTGGGAAATTTAAAACCTGGAAGTTCTATGCTGAGAATGTCCATGATTTTGCCTTTACAGCTGACCCGACTTACCGCATCGGAGAAGCTTACTGGGAAGATGTGCAGTGCATTGCTCTGGTTCAGGAACCACATGCCTCGGGATGGCAAAATGCTGCTGAATACACGGCCCGGATTATTGAGGTCTTCTCAAAAGACATTGGCAGATATATTTATCCTAAGATGATTGTTGCAGATGCTCGTGACGGAATGGAATATCCGATGCTCACGCTTGACGGTGGAAGAGATCCCTCCTACCGAGGATTGTTCGTTCATGAAGTCGGTCATAACTGGTTTTTCGGAATGGTAGGTAATAATGAGACTTACCGGGCTTTTCTTGATGAAGGATTTACTCAATGGCTGACAGCTCACGGGCTTGAAAGAATTGATGGTAAAATGGGTGAACCCAAAGTGTACAACAATAAATACCAGCAAAAATTCAAATCAGAGGTTGACGCACGTACTTATGAAGTATATTGGGGTTATTACCGTGATGCTATCCGTGGTAATGACGGATTCCTCAACACGCACAGTGACATGTTTTACACAAAGACCAAAGTTAATGGCACAAATTATTCTCAGGTTTACCGAAAGACAGCTACTATGCTCTATAACCTTCAATATGTGTTAGGTGATTCGTTGTTTTTTCATGCCATGCAGTTTTATTTTGACAGATGGAAAGTAGCTCATCCCTATCCGGAAGACTTTCGCCAGGCCATCATTGATTATACCAAAGCTGACTTGAACTGGTTTTTTGATCAATGGCTTGAAACCGATAAAAGAATTGACTATAAAGTTTCAACCATCCGAAAAACAAAAGAAACAGACACCTATACAATCCGCTTTAAACGTAAAGAACGAATGCAGATGCCTATTGACTTCTCTGTTTTTGCCAAAGATGGTTCAAAGCATGACTTTTTAATTCCGAATACATGGTTTGTAAAAGAAACCCATGCAACGGTACTTCCCAAATGGTTTGGCTGGGATGTTTTGAATCCGGTTTATACCGCAACAGTAACAATACCTTCCGGAATTGACTATGTTGTTATTGATACTTCCCAGCGCCTGGCTGACATCAACATGCTTAACAATACTACCTGGTTTCCGTCCACTTTGAAGTTTGATTCTAGAATTAACAATATCCCCGACCGGATGCATTATGAAATGCTGGTCAGGCCTGATATCTGGTATAATTCTTATGATGGTTTTAAAGCTGGTTTCCACCTTGAAGGAAGCTATATGAATTACCTTCACCAATTCAACTTTGATACCTGGGTTAATACCGGTCTGGTTCAGGGGAAATTGGATCCTTCGGCTGATGTTACCCAGTTTGACCCGCTTTCAATCCGACTCAGTTACAGAACTCCTCTTCAGTCGCTGGTCCGAAATTCATGGGTTGATTTCTCAATGAAACTTCTTGACGGGCTGAATGAATACAAAGGTTTTATTGAATTCAAAGACCTCAGGCAACGGGCAAGCCTGAGGACAGGATTCAAATCAATGCACCGTCCAAACACCAATGATCTCGCATACCTTCTGTTTCCTGATCAATGGCAGTCCGGTGTTTATAATAACTATCTTTTTGCTGAAGTTAACTGCCCTTACGAGGTTGGAAAGTTAAGCAATACCTTCTCATTGAATATTCAATCATCTTCATTATTCAGTGATTATGATTTTGCAAAAATCAGTCTGACTCATATTAGCCGTACATCCTTTTCAAAATTTGATTTCCATCTCAGGTTATTTGGCCAATATGCTACCGGTAGCCTTATCCCTCACGAATCATCACTGTTTCTGGCAGGAGCAAACCCTGAAGAAATGATGGATGAAAAATTTGTCCGTTCCAGAGGATTCTACCCTACTCAATGGCTGGGTTATAGTGCCCGTACCAATCACTTTCAATACGGAGGCGGATTGAATCTTCGCGGATATGCCGGCTACCTGGCTGCTGAATTCAATAACGGAGAAATAAAATATCTATATAAAGGTAATTCAGGTGCAGCGATTAATGCAGAATTGGACTTTAACCGGTTCATCAGGCTTCAGCCGGCATTCACCAGGCACTGGCTTAAAGCAAATATTTATTTATTTGCTGATGGTGGTTTTATCAATGCAAATCGTACGGATGAGAAATTCTACACTGGCACATTTCGGGCTGATGCCGGAATCGGGACTGCATTTACTATCAAAAAATTCGGGCCCTGTGAAAAGATAAATCCCTTTACAATTCGTTTTGATATGCCATTATTGCTTAATAAGCCGCCTTATGCAGAAAATGACTATTTTAAGTTCCGCTGGATTCTGGCTGTAAGCCGGGCATTCTGACTTGGAGTAACCCGGCCGGCTCAGTTTATTGTTATTCAGAAAGATGCTCAACGGCCTGCCAGGCTATTCCCGATTCGTAGCCTTTAGTTAACAGGTACCTCACTGTATATTGCCTTCTCCTTTTCTGATTCTTTTCTTTCGACCTTTGAAAATATTTTCTTGCAAGGCTTTCAGCAGTTAACCGTTCTTCCTTTTCATCAATGGAATTCAATGCCTTGCTGATGCAGTATTCTGATACTTTATGCTGGCGAAGAGCCACTTCAATCTTTCGCTTTCCCCAGTGTTTGATTCTGAATTTGCCACCGGCAAATGCCATTGCAAACCGCTCTTCATTCAAATAGCCTTCTTCAATCATAAGCACAATAACCTTCTCAACATCCTTTTTGTGCAACCCCCATGAATATAGTTTATCACGCACCTGCTGATGACTGCGCTCCTGGTAAGCACAGAACCGTCTTGCCTTTTCTTCAATTGTCATTTATTGCAAAAATGATTAATAATTAAAATCTGCAGCTATACGGATGGATTCTAATCAGCTTGACGCACCTGAAAATTGTATATTTACAGCCCAATCAGGAATAATTGATGGTTGCAGCTTACTTCCGAAATATCTTTACCTCAATCCGGTCGTTGTTGATTGGCATGAAGCGTACAGGTTATTATTTCACCCACCATAAAGAAATAATCACCAAACAATATCCCGAATATTCACCTCCGGTTGCAGAACGGTTCCGTGGAGAAGTTGTATTAACTCACAATGAGAACAATGAGCACCGCTGCACCGGATGTACAGCTTGTGAGATTGCCTGCCCTAATGGCTCAATTAAAATAGTTACCAAGATGGAAACAACTTCCGATGGGAAGAGAAAGAAAGCAATTGATACTTTTGTTTACAGGCTGGATATGTGTACCATGTGTAATTTATGCATTGAAGCCTGTCCTACTGATGCCATTAAGATGGATCAGTCGTTTGAGCACAGCGTCTTTGACCGGAATCAGCTTATAAAAATCCTGAATAAACCTGGAAGTAAAATAATGGATGGCGTTGAATAAAGAGAATTCTGTGATCACCCTGAATAATCATTCCGAAGAAAGAAAGACTGTCTTGAAAGAAAAGCTAACTTCAAACTGATAACCTGTGAAGGATTTTATTTTCTACCTGATTGCTGTCTTTATTCTCTTAAATGGATTTTTATCCGTCACAACAAGAAAAATTTTCAGATCTGCAATCTACCTGTTGTTTGCATTAATTGGAATTGCCGGAATTTATTTTTGGATGGAATATGAATTTATTGCTGCCGTTCAGGTTGCTGTTTATGTCGGAGGAATTGTTGTTTTGATTATCTTCTCGATCTTTTTAACGCAACAGTCAGGAAAAGAATTACCTGTTGTTAATCGTACAGGGAATATAACTGCTGGTATTGCTGCTCTGTCTGGCTTCCTGTTTACCCTGATTCAGATTTATCGGTTTAATCCCGGCAATTTGGTCTTTTCTGCTTCCCCTTCAGTTGAAGCAATTGGTGAACAATTGCTAAGTACCGGAGATTCAGGTTATGCACTTCCATTCGAGATAATCAGTACCTTATTACTGGCTGCAATGATTGCCTGTATCGTAATTGCAATGAAAACAAATCCTAAAAAAGCATGACTGAAATCGGATTAAATCACTTTTTAATTCTTAGCACCGGATTGTTCTTTCTGGGTGTGTATGGATTCCTGACCCGCAGGAATCTCATCACTATTCTAATGTCAATTGAACTGATGCTCAACAGTGTAAATATCAATTTCATTGCTTTCAATAAATATCTCTGGCCCGATCAGATGGATGGACTGTTCTTTACCTTATTCATTATTGCCACTGCTGCAGCTGAGGCTGCTGTTGCTATTGCCATCATTATTCATCTATACCGCAGATTCTTCTCTATTGATGTTACCGATGCCGGTGAACTAAGGCATTAAGCACTTAACTATTTGCAGAGTACCTTCCCAAATAACTACACAAATTCCATAAATAGTCAGCTGCTACGCTTCTGCTTACAGATCCGTTGATATAACCTGTCTCACCAGAGGATGATGCAACCCTGCCAAATCCTGCTTTCTTACTGAATAGAACAATTAACTGAAATCTCCGGCTGCCAAACAGATAAAGAATATCCTGAGCCGGAGTTGACAGCCTCAACAACTCCCTATTTTTATTTTGTTTATATTACAAACCTTATAATGATTGTATTATAGCCATTATGTACCTTAGCTGCCACACCTTCTTCTCTTTCAATTACGGAATCATGAGTCCGGAAGAACTGCTGTGCGAAGCGCAGCAAAAAGGTGTTTCCACATTAGCCGTTGCCGACATCAACAACACATCGGGCATACTCGATTTTTTTCGCCTTGCTCCAAAATACAACATAAAACCGGTAGCCGGAATAACATTTAAAAACGGTACACAAAAAAAATTTACGGCCCTGTCAAAAAATGCTGAAGGCTTTTATGAACTCAATCTTTTTCTTTCGCAACACCTGCACAGCACAGAGCCGTTTCCTTCAGCATCTCCGTCATTTGAAAATGCATTTATAATTTATCCGTTCGAAGAAAATATTTTTCGTCTGAAAGAAAATGAGTTTATCGGAATAAAACCATCCGATTTGTTCAGGCTGAATTTTTCGGAATGGAAAGATTATCCGCAAAAACTGGTGGCATTGGCTCCTGTTACCTTTCGCAACCGCATTGATTTTAACACACACCGGTTGCTGCGAGCTATTGACAAAAATATTTTGCTGAGCAAACTCAACCCTGCAGAACAGGCTTTACCCGATGAGGTAATGTTTACTCCCGCAGAGCTACAACGCATCTACAGCGATTATCCTTTTCTGCTCAGTAATGCACAGAAACTTCTGGAACCATGCGAAATAGATTTTGAATTCGGAAAAAACAAAAACAAAAAAGTATTTACTGCCAGTGCCCGACTCGACTATCACAAGTTGATGCAACTGAGCTACGAAGGGCTTGCACAACGCTACGAAAATCCTGATGAAGACATCATTGAACGTTTCGAAAAAGAAATCAGGATGATTTGCGAGCTGGGTTACTCGGCTTACTTTCTCATCAGCTGGGATATTGTGCGCTATGCACGCAGCAAAAATTATTTCTACACAGGCCGTGGCAGCGGAGCCAACAGCATGGTGGCCTACCTGC
>JADLBQ010000036.1 GCA_020847635.1 Bacteroidia bacterium | reverse complement strand
TTAAAGTTGCCAGTTCCTGAACTATCCTGCTTGCCAAAGATCAATCTTAATTACATGCCGGTGAATTCAAGAAAACTACTTGGCTTTATTGAATCTCTAATCCTCTGATATGAATTAATTAAAGTCATGTTTTTTATCAGTTTCCGGTTCGCCTGTGAAGGATAGATTGCAGGTAAATACTATTGAATGAAAGAAACCCAAATTTTATTGACAGGTGCTTCAGGTGCTATCGGTGAAGAAGTTATTGAACTGCTTGTAAAGAATCCACATGCCCAGCTAACTGTCTTTGATATTCAAAGTAAACGATTACGACAACTGGCTAAAAGATTTTTTGGCAGGGTGAATGTCATCACCGGTGATCTCACTAACCTTGAGGATGTAAAGAAAATTCCTTCCGGAATAAATTCGGTCATTCATCTGGCTGCCATTATTCCACCTTTGGCTGATACGTATCCCGAGTTGGCTAGACGGGTAAACGTGGAAGGAACACGCTTACTGGTTAACCATTTGCAATCATCCTCTCCGGAAGCATTTATTATTTTCAGTTCATCCGTTTCTGTCTATGGTGACAGAGTTAAAACTCCCGATATTTATGTTACTGATCCGGTTAATATCAGTGAAGGTGACCATTATGGCCAGACCAAACTGGATGCAGAGACGGTCATCCGTAACAGCTCGTTAAAATGGACAATGTTCAGGCTGGCAGCAATTATGAAAAGTCATAAAATTTCCGGACTGATGTTTCACATGCCGCTGGAAACAACTCTTGAATTTGCAACAGCACGGGATGTAGCTTATGCACTTTGTAAAGCTGCTGAAGTGCCGGATCAGCTAAAGTTCAGAACGTTTAATCTCGGAGGTGGTGATTCATGCTGTATGTCTTACCGCGAATTTCTGACACGGTCATTTCGTATCTATGGGCTTGGCAGTTTAGACTTTCCGCAATTTGCTTTTGCAACCCGTAATTATCATTGTGGACGCATGGCAGACGGAGATGAACTTGAAGCTATCCTGCATTTTCGAAGGGATACTGCTGAATCCTATTTTCAGCAAGTCCGCCATTCTGTTTCTGGGATTCAAAGATTTTTGACCATTTGTTTACGACCGCTCATTAAGTTTATGTTGCTTCGTAAGTCAGCACCTTTCCGTGCTTTTAAATCAAATAACAGAAATCAACTCCGGCATTTCTTTTATGATGCTGATTTAGAAAAACAAGAATAAAACGAATTATGCATTTATCAGCCGGTGAGGTGTCTTTACTGAATCTTATTGATCGCAATAATGGCATACTTGCATCAGCTATCCATTCTCTTTGTGAAAGATTGTGACACGAAATGGGTAACAGCATAGCTGGATACTGATAAATTCAGAAACGATGCATATCTGTAATTAATGTTACTTTTAGAGTAACAGTAATAGAATCTGGCTCAGCAAGTTAAAGCAAACCTCTGTTTTTCAGCATGGGAGTTATTTTAGGGTTGCGGCCTGTAAAATTGCGGTACATGGTTGCATATTCAATGGTGTTTCCTTTTGATAGAATCATGTCTCTGAATCGCTGTCCGTTTTCTGCTGTCATTCCACCATGAGCCATAAACCATTCATAAGCATCATGGTCGAGCATTTCAGTCCAGAGGTAAGCATAATAACCTGCAGCATATCCATTGCCCCAGATATGCAGAAAATAAGAAGAACGGTATCTGGGAGGAACTGTTTTTAGATACCAGTTAGTACGGGTTAACGCTTCCTGCTCAAACTGATCTGCATCTTTAATAGTTTCACCTTCTGGGATCGTATGCCATTGCATATCCAGCACAGCGGCAGTAACCAGTTCGGATAGCAGATAGCCTTGGTTGAATGAAGCAGCTTTCCTGATTTTCTCAATCAGCTCTTCGGGTATACCTTCACCACTTTGATAGTGAATAGCATAATTTTTCAGAATATCGGGATCAATTGCCCAGTGTTCATTAAATTGAGAAGGGAATTCAACAAAATCCCGGGCTGTATTTGTTCCTGAGAGACTCGGATACTTCTGATCGGCAAAAAGACCATGAAGAGCATGGCCAAACTCATGGAACATAGTCGTTACATCATCAAAAGAGATCAGGGCTGGTTGCCCTTCAGCCGGCTTTGTGAAGTTGCAGACATTATAGATTACCGGTTTAGTTTCTAACAGGTGGGATTGTTCAACAATATTTGACATCCAGGCACCTCCGCTTTTATTATCTCTTTTAAAAAAGTCGCAATAGAAAAGCCCGATCTGTGATCCATCCTGATCCAATACAATAAAAACCCTGACATCTTCATGATAAACCGGCAAGTCATGCTGTTCCTTGAAGGTGATTCCATAAAGTTTATTAGCAGCATAAAAAACACCCTTCTCAAGAACGGTATTAATTTCGAAGTAAGGTTTGATCTCTTCTTCATTCAGATCGTATTTTGCTTTTCTTAGTTTCTCGGCAAAATAATTCCAGTCCCATGCTTCTAACTGAAAATCAGTACCACTTTCCTCAATGAGTTGTTGCAATTCTGCAGCTTCTGATTTTACTTTCTCAATAGCGGGTAACAAGTGAGCAAACAATTCATCAACAGCTTTTGGAGTTTTGGCCATCTGGTCCTGGAGTTTCCATTCTGCATAGCTATTAAAACCAAGCAGTTTAGCTTTCTGAGCTCTGAGCTCAGCCATTCGGATTATATCCTTTCGGGTATCATTCGAATCATTTTTCTCGGCCCGGTTCCATGAGTTATTAAAAATCTGTTGCCGGACTTCCCGGTTAGTCAGACTGCTAAGTACCGGTTGCTGAGTGGTGTTTTGTAACGAAATCTGCCATTTCCCTTTTTTACCGGCCTGGTCTGCATCTTTTGCAGCAGTTTCTAAATCTCCTTCTGAAAGACCGGACAGATTTTCCTTGTTATCAGTCACGTAAACTCCTGCTTTTGCTGCATCCAGCAATTTGTTCGAAAATTGAGTCATCAATGATGCTTCTTCTTCATTCAGTTTTTTCATTACTGCAATCCCTTCATCTGATAATTCCGCACCCGCCATCTGGAATTGCTGATAATAGTATTCTGTAAGCCGAAGTGATTCAGCATCTAAATTCAGGCTTGAACGATTATTATAAATTGTTCTGACGCGGTTAAATAATTGTTTATTTAAGAATATAGCATCACGCTGTGCGGCAAGCATCGGAGCTACTGCTTCTTCGGTTTTCTGTAACTGATCATTTGTGTTAGCACCGGAAATTAAGGAGAACACACCCTGAACCCTTGCCAGTATCCTTCCACTTTTCTCAAGAGCCACCAGGGTATTCTCAAAAGTGGGAGATTGAGGATTATCAGCAATTGAATCCACTTCCAGTTTCTGTTGCCTGATTCCTTCTTCGAATGCAGGTAAAAAATCGGAATCTTTGATTTTGGTAAAATCCGGGGCCTGAAAGGGCAGGGTACTTTGTTTCAGGAACGGATTGTCTGCTGAAATAGCTGCTGATTGTTTTGCCTGCTTTTTATCATTGCACGATACAGTAATAACAAGCACTGCAAGCATTGGAATGGCTGAATAACGATTCATCTTGTCCTTTGTTTTTTTTGGTGTGAGTGTCAAAAGTAAATATTTGCCTGGGTTGGCTAATTTGTCGGCTTGAGTGAATCGTATTTATACAAAACCGGTTATCATTCAGGTCAGGTGCCGGATTTAATTATTTTTACAATTATGAAAGAAACCGGAATCAGGCTACTGTAAACATCCATTTAATCCGGCAGGATCTGGCTTAATCACTGCCTCCTCCTAACGCACGATACAGCTGAACGATTGAGTTTAACCGGTTGTAGTTTGTGTTTACAAGCTGAAGTTGTGTTGCCAGGGTTTGCTGTCGGGCGGTAAGCACCTCCAGGTAATTAGCCATTCCGTTATTCATGAGCTGTTGAGAATAGTCAGTTGCCAGGAGCAGAGCAGCAACCTGTTTTTCCTGGATTTCTTGTGCTGAAGTTGCTGTTTTATAGTCCTCAAGAGCGTCTGAAACTTCACGGATTGCATCCAGAAAGGTACGCTTAAAATTAAGCAGGGCAATTTCCTGGTCAGAAAGCGACATCTGATATTGGGTTTTTAATTGTCTTCTGTTGAGTACCGGGGCAATCAGACCGCCTGCAAGAGTTGCTGTAAACGCATCACTGGTAAACAAATTCTTGACTTCAAGTGCACTTAGCCCGGCTCCCAGCGATATGTTCAGCGATGGGTATAAGCTTGCCCTGACAGCTTTGGTAAGATGAAATGCACTAATCAACTTTAATTCTGCAGCTTTTACATCAGGACGGTTTCCCAGCAGTTGGGATGGCACACCTGTTTTTAAGATGGCAGCTGGCTGCTGATCTTCTAGTTTACTTCTCTCAATGGTTTGGGGAGCTGTTGCAGTCAGAAAACTCAAGAAATTTTCTGACTGGGTTATTAATTTTTGAATATTTAATAGTGTAATCTGAGCATCATATAACTGGGCTTCCGTTTGCTTTACAGCAGTTGCTGTTACAATACCGGCATCTTTTAATAACTGAATGGTTGTAAGACTTTCTTCTCTGCTTTTAACGGTTGCTGCTGCAATTGAAGCCTGTTTATCCAAAGCCAAAAGATGATAGTAAACAGAAGCAACTGAAGCGATCAAAGTTGTTCTTACGGTCTTTCTGGCTTCTTCAGTCATCAGAAACTGAGCTTTAGCTGCTGCTTTCAGATTCCGGATTTTACCCCAAATATCAGCTTCCCAACTTAAGGAAGCACCCAGATCATACTGGTTAATAAAATCTTTTCCCAATCCTGCCAGTGAACTGTAGCCGGAAGGATGAATTCCAGAGTAAGTAGCCTGCCCACTCACCTGGGGAATGAAACCCGCTTTGGCCTGTTTTAAATATAATTCGGCCTTTGCCAGGTTCTGAACAGCAATTTGCATATCAAAATTACTGTCTAATGCCTGAGCAATATATTGCCGGAGTTTAACATCGGTAAACAATTGTTCCCAGCTTAGGTCTGCAATGGACGAACTGTCAGCTGATTCAGCCGTATTTCTGTATGAGCCCGGGTGCCAGGCTCCTTCGGGTCGATGGTAATTTCTTGAAACCTGGCATGAGGTAATTCCAGCTATAAAAAACAAAATAATCAGTGATTTAAATTGGAGTTGCATACATTACTTCCCTTCTGTGTTAATTGAATTTAAGGTTTGACTTACGGCTACCGGAGGACCTGTAAATTTTTCCTGGATCCATTGAAAGAAGATATAGAGTGTCGGAATCACAAATACACCGAATACAGTTCCGATCAGCATTCCACTGACGGCTGTTGTTCCGATGGCCCTGTTGCCAACTGCACCTACACCATTGGCAAGTGCCAAAGGCATAAGGCCAAAAATAAACGCAAATGAGGTCATCAGGATTGGACGCAGCCTTGCCTTGGCTCCGTCAATCGCTGAATCCAGCAGGGATTCTCCGTGCCGTCTTCGCTGAATGGCAAACTCAACAATCAGAATTGCATTCTTGGCAAGTAAACCTACCAGCATAATGAGTGCAACCTGAAAGTAAATATTGTTTTCCATACCAAACAGCATGGTCACAAAATAGGCTCCGAAAATCCCTAAGGGAACAGACAAGATAATGGAGAGCGGTAACAGGTAGCTTTCATATTGAGCAGCCAGTAAGAAATAGACAAAGATTACTACGAGCAAAAAAATCAATATGGTTTTACCGGAAGCCATAACTTCTTCACGGGTAAGGCCTGAGTAATCAATTCCAAGATTACTGGGCATCTCGGTTGCTACTTCTTCAATGGCTTTAATGGCATCTCCGGTTGAGTAGCCCGGGTTAGCTGCCCCTGTTATTTTGGATGCATTAAACAGGTTAAAACGTTTTACACTTTGCGGGCCATAAATCCGTTTCAGGCTGACGAATTGTGAAATAGGAGCCATTTCTCCGCTTCCGGTTCTCACATACATCTTCTCAAGTGCATCTGCATTTACCCGGTCTTCCGGTAATGCCTGGATATAAACCCGGTACTGCTTTCCGAAACGGGCAAAATCTGCAGCATAAATACCTCCAATATACCCCTGTAGCGTATTGAAAATAGAATTCAGGCTTACTCCTGATTCTTTAGCAACCGGAACATTCACATCAAGCTGGTATTGAGGAAAGTTTGTACTGAAGGAGGATTGAGCATATTGAATTTCGGGACGCTGATTAAGTTTCATCAGAAACTCTTTGTTGGCATCACTCAACTCAGCAAAACTACCACCCATTCTGTCCTGGAGATTAACTTCAAATCCACCGGATGCCCCGTATCCCGGGATACTGGGTGGAGCAAAGAATATATACTGGCCCCCTTTGATTGAAGAAGCCAAGCCAAATAATTTTCCGACAATGGCATCAACGGATTTGCTTTTATCTTTCATCCGCTTTTCAAAGCTTTCCAGTTTTATAAATCCTAAACCATTGTTACTTCCCTGGCCGTTTATCAGGCTGAATCCTGAAACCAGCGAAATACTTTCCACACCGGGAATTTTTGATGCCATTGCATAAAATTTCCGGTTAATTGCTTCTGTCCGGTCAATAGATGATCCGACAGGAAGTTCCAGGTTTACAAAAACAATTCCGCGATCTTCAGAAGGAACAAATCCGGTTGACATATTTGATGATGACCACCAGATTCCAAGCCCGGCAATAACAATAACCACTGGTGTAATCCATTTATGCTTGTAGATGTATCTGAGATTTCTTTCATAGCGATTCAGGGTAGCCGAAAAGGTAGCATTGAAGGCAGTGTGAAAACGCTGAATCAGGTTCTTCTTTTTCTCATCTTTCGAATGGGCTCTCAAAAAGACAGCACATAGGGCCGGACTTAAGGTTAAAGCATTTACTGCTGAAATAACAATGGCAGTCATCAGCGTAACCCCAAACTGTTTGAAGAATACACCGGTTGGGCCAGTTATGAAGGTTACCGGGATAAACACAGCAGCCATGACCAGTGTAATGGAGACAATGGCACCGGCAATTTCATGCATACCTTCATAGGTTGCTTTCCGTTGATCTTTCTCGCCACCATCTAATTTAGCATGAACAGCTTCAACAACCACAATAGCATCATCCACAACAATCCCGATTGCCAGGACCAGGGCAAACAGCGTAAGCAGGTTTACCGAATAACCGAAAATACCAAGAAAAAAGAATGTTCCGATTATCGAAACCGGAACTGCAATAGCCGGAATAATCGTTGATCGGAAATCCTGGAGAAAAATAAACACAACCAGTGAAACAAGGATAAAGGCTTCAATCAGGGTTGTAACAACTTTCTTAATTGAAGCATCCAGGAATTCATTCGTATCATAATTAATCATGATTTTCACACCATGGGGAAAACTCTTTTGGGCGGTTTCAAGCTTCTCCTTTACCTGTTTAATAATCTCACGAGCATTTGAACCTTTGGTCTGGAAAATCCCTAATGAAATACTGGGATAGCCATTCGTATTTGATGCCACGGTATAATTCTGCTGACCAAGCTCAATGTCTGCAACATCTTTTAATCTTAAAAACTGACCATTGCCTAATGATTTCAATATGATGTCAGCATATTCTGATTCATTCTGCAGCCGCCCTTTATAGCGGATAGTGTATGAAAAACTTTCACCTGAACTTTCTCCCAGTACTCCGGCAGCAGTTTCCTGGCTTTGTTCATTAACAGCATTGCGGATATCATCAGGAACCAGACCGTAAGCAGCCAGCTTATCAGGCTTAATCCATATCCGCATGGTATAATACTGCGAACTGTAGATATTTACAAAACCAACTCCCCGGACACGTTGAATTTCAGGAATGACATTGATATTAAGATAATTTGCAATAAACTTGGCATCATAATCAGGGTTTGTTGAATATACATTCAGAAACATCAGAGCACTTGTCTGCTGCTTACGGGTAATGACACCGACCTGCTTTACTTCCTGGGGAACTAGCGGAAGTGCCTGAGCTACTCTGTTTTGCACATTCACCGTAGCAATATCAGGATCATAATCCTGGTCAAAGAATACAGTGATATTGGCCCTGCCATCGTTGGTTGCTTCTGAAGTCATATAGGTCATTCCTTCCACACCATTAATCTGTTCTTCAAGGGGTATGATAACGCTTCCCATTACCGTCTGAGCATTGGCACCGGGAAACTGAGTCATAACCTGAACGGTTGGCGGAGCAATGTCGGGGTATTGGGTCACCGGCAGTGAGCTTAATCCAAGAATACCAAGAATGACCAGTATGATAGAAATGACAGTTGATAATACAGGCCTGTCAATAAATGTCTTTAGCATGATTCTGATTCTTTAAATTTTATTATCGGAAAATAGGCTGGATGGAATTCATCAGGCTGTCGTATGAAACAGGCTGGGGAATTACCGGTGTAGGGCCCTGTAGCCGGTCAGCTCCGTTTGCAATAATTTTATCCCCGGCTTTTAATCCTGATTTGATAAGAATATTATTGTCAATCCGGTCTAATTCTTCAATGATGACCGGTGAACCTAATGAATCTCCGATTACCTGGTAAACCATGATACGGCCTTGTTGCTCATAAGCCGACAATTCGGGAATTGTCGGAACATTTTCATATTTTTTTGGAATCAGAATGGTTCCACTGCTTCCGTTAGCTAACAGGTGTTCAGCATTGGGAAAAGTTGCCCTGAAACTCACAGTCCCGGTGACCGGATCTATTTGTGCAGTTGTTGTTGTAATTCGTCCATCCTGTTGATAGATGTCGCCATTAGAAAGTTTAAGTTTAACAGCCGGATAATTTTTAATTTTTTCGGTTAATGTTTTTCCAACGGAATGCTGAAGAAAATTCAGGTAATCAACTTCATTCATTGAGAAATAAACATACACCTGGTCTGTTTCTGAAACAACAGTCAAAGGTTTTGGGCTTGCGGGGCTAACCAGGGATCCGGTCCGGTAAGGAATGGCACCTACATAACCGTTAACCGGGCTTCGGATTTCAGAATATCCAATATTGGCAACAATGCTTTCATAGGAAGCTTGGGCCTGGGCCAATTGTGCCCTGGCCGTTTCAAGCTGAACGGAACTAATGATGTTTTTCTCAACCAGTGGAATTAATTGATTAACCCGAACCTGTGCAGCATCAATATTTGCCTTTGCAGCTTTAGCTTCTTCCGTCATTGACTGGGTTTCAAGCTTAAAAAGTAATTGTCCCTTTTTTACATATTCTCCTTCATCAATGAGTACATGGGTAATATATCCACTGACTTTTGCAGTTACATTGCTATTAACAACCCCTTCAATTCGGGCAGGATAAACGGAATATCCGGTAAGGGTCTTTGTCGGGATTTCCAAAACTGGCATTGGCCGGGGGGCGTTCATTATCGGCATTCCGCCTTTTTTCGTTCCACAGGCTGATAATATAAGTACGGCAATGGCAATACTGCCTGTTAGTTTAGTATTCATCTCTGAGTGGTTTATAATTTTTTATCTTTTATTAATTCGGTTTTCAGTTTACTGAGTAAGTTAATATGATCTTCTAACATAGAAATTATATCTTTGTTAAACTTCAGATTACATTGCCGGGCCGGATCATTCTTCCATTTCTGATTTACAGCCTCTTTGTAGCTGATTACATCCTGATGCAGAGTACACTGGGATTGCAATTCTTTAATCTTTTCATTAATAAAGTTTAGCAATCCGTCAGCCGGAGGAATGTAATAGCGTTTGCGATCTCCCGATTTGGTGTAATAATCAATTCTCCCGGTTGATTCGAAATAACTCAGGTGAGTAAAAACCGTACTCTTGCTTGCTTGCATTTCCTGCACCAACTGTTCAAATGTGATTCCGTGTTTGCAGGTTAGCATAATCGAAGCCAGGATCCGGCCAGCTACCGGGGGTAATTTTTCAGCTTTTTCAAAATAAACCCCGATTCGCTCAATCAGTTTAATTTTTTTAGAGTAAATATCTTTTTCAGAAAGCATGAAGGAGGGCGTTTGTATGAAAATGGTTGCGAATATATGAATGGTTCGGTAAATTCCGAACCATTAGGATTCACAGTTTTGTAAAAAAAGATGATTGTTCAGGCAGCAAACTTTTTCTTACGCCAGTAATTTTTCATCATGCCGAAAATCAAAACCAGTAGGATAGGGCCGGCAGTTACAATAAGCTGCCAGTTAGCTTTTGAGGTTTCCAGTTTCTGCTTATCCAGGATCCGGAGCTTAAGTTCTTTGCTTCGGATGTAGATAATTCCTGAGTCATCAGTCAGGTAGTCAATGGCGTTTAATAGAAAGGTTTTGTTTCCGTAAGTTTCACCGGTATAACGGTCATAGCCAAGTGCTAATGCCTGGTTTCTTGATTTTATATAGTCATTGCGAATGACATCACCATCACTGATAACAATCATTTTGGTTGGTTTCCCATGGCTGAGAAACCCGATTTCTTTATTTTCAGTAATGGCTGGCGGAATTCGGTTTTCAAATAACGAGCTAAACGAACCTTCTAGTAAAACAGCTAGGTTCAGGTACTTCTTATTAAATGTTGCCAGATCTGGTTTTTCGCGCATGACTTCCAGGCTTACTCTTGCAGGTGAGCCTTGTGTTTTGGCAAATTCTGATGTTGTCAGAAGAATGGTTTTCTTGATTTCCAGGTTGCCGATAATATCAATGGAACTTGGAAACTGGAATCTGACCGGGTTGATATTTTTTACAATCGGATGATTGCTTTCAGGAATAGCAATAGGGAAATAACTCCAGGGGAGTAATGAAGTTTTAGGTTTATCCCCAATGTATCCGGTGACTACTGGTATGGGTGCAGCCATGACATCCTGCACCAGGTCATTGTTAATCCGTGCTCCGTAACGAAATAACATATCATCCAGGTTTATAGAATTTGAAACAGCGAGGATTTCACTTTTATCCGAAAGACTGTCCATTTCAGCATACATGCCGTCAATCAGCCAAAGAACTCTTCCTCCCTTCATGATGAACTGGTCAATAATAAATTTATCTTTTTCATCAAATGGCAGCATGGGTTTGGCAATCACAAGGGTCTTAAATCCATCCAGTGCTTTTAATTCGTTTTTGATTTCAATGCGGCTCAGTTCATAAGCTCCGGCAAGTGACTGGGCAATATCTGCTATGTTTTTCTGATTGAGCTCATCATGACCTTCAATAAAAGCAATCCGCTCTGGTTTGATGGTAGTGATTTTCCGGATTGCATTAATAATTTCAAATTCGAGGTTCTGAATGCTGTTGTTGATCATTTGCTCAGGCTGATTACCGGTAAGGTCTTTCAGCAGCATAAACGTACGTTCTGTGCTTCCATAATAAATCAATGCTCCGGGAAAGATGAGTCGTTCACTTCTTTTATATTTCGCTTGTTCTTCAAGATTGGTCGGTATTATTCCCTTTGTCATTAACTGCTGATAAAGTTCTTTGCGTTTCTGGTCATCAGGCAGGGAAGCAGGGTCGATGAATTCATAGCTTAGATTATCACCGGCAAAAATTCTCATTTCATCCAGTGTTTCACGGGCTGCATTTTCTAACTTTTTAAAACCGGGAGGAAAGTCACCGCTCAGGTAAACTTTAATATACACGATATCCTTGAGGTTTTTTAACAATTCTTTAGAAGATTGGGTCAGAGTAAACCGTTTGTCGGTTGTCAGATCATACCTTGAAAAAACAAAGCTACTGAGCAGGTTGATCATTACAATGATTGCTGCTAGCAGCCCGAACCGAATCAGGTTTTGATTTTTCAGACTGGCTTTCCCGGCAGGTTTTTGTTTGTTTACCATTTCCTGCTTTCAAGTTTTAACCGGGTTAACAAAATAAAGAAGGTAATAAATGACAAAAAGTAGATAACATCACGGGTATCAACAACTCCGCGGCCAATACTTTCATAATGTGAACTGATGCCAAGCCGGTTAATTACTAATCCGGTTTTACCCCATCCGGCATAGGCTGAAATTGTTTCAATTCCGGTGTAAGCAAGTAGGCAAAAAAACAGAGCGATAACGAATGCAACAACCTGATTGTCGGTCAGGGAAGAAGCAAATAGTCCGATGGAAGTAAAGGCTGCTCCCAATAAAATCAGTCCCAGGTAACTGCCCCATACAGCACCGGAATCAACATTGCCAACCGGAAAACTTAATTCTCGGATGCACAGGTAATAGAGCAGGGTAGGAAGCAGTGAAATTATAACGAGCAGGACTCCGGCAAAGTATTTAGCCAGTACAACCTGCATTTCAGTTAAAGGTTTGGTAAGTAGGAGTTCAAGGGTTCCGGCTTTTCTTTCTTCAGCAAATAATCGCATGGTAATGGCCGGAATTAAAAACATATAAACCCAAGGAGTAATTATAAACAAACTGTCAATGGATGCAAACCCGGATTCAAAAACATTAAATGCCCCGGGAAAGACCCAGAGAAATAGGCTGATTACGCTCAGAAATACAATCAGAACAATATACCCGATAAGGGAATTCAAAAAACTGTTAATCTCTTTAAACAGCAGGGATATCATTGTATCATTTTTTTCACATTGCCGGTACAAATCAAATCAATTTTCAGAAATCAATGCGTTACAAAAATCAACGGAACCGTAACCGGAGTTCTGCGGCTGCTGATTCGGTTATCAACCTGTTGATGAAAAGACTTAGTTAAGCTGTTGCAAACTGAATCATTGAATTGAAAAGGTGCAGCCCGTCAGTATTTCCGAGTAAGGAATCGGCAGCTCTTTCCGGATGCGGCATCATTCCAAAAACATTTCTCCCCGGGTTACAGATTCCGGCAATATGATTTAATGAACCATTTGGATTTGCAGCATCATTCAGATTACCGTTCTCATCACAATACCGGAACAGAATCCGGTTTTGGTCTACAAGTGTTGCAAGGGTTGCTGCATCGGTAAAATACCTGCCTTCACCATGAGCTACCGGAATCTTAAGTACTTGTCCGATTTTTAGTTTTGAAGTAATCAGGCTCTCATCAGTTTCGGTACGGATATAGACATTCTTACAGACGAACTGATTAGTATAGTTAGCTAATAAAGCACCCGGAAGCAGGTGTGACTCACAAAGTACCTGGAATCCGTTACAAATACCTACAATGATTCCGCCTTTCTCCGCAAATTCAATAACTTCATTCATAATCGGTGAAAAACGGGCAATCGCACCTGAGCGAAGGTAATCACCATAAGAAAAGCCTCCCGGAAGAATGATTATATCACAATTCTTCAGGTGGTGTTCTTTATGCCATAACACTTCTGTTTTTTGTTTTAGAATGGTTTCAAGTGCATAGATCATATCACGGTCACAGTTTGAACCGGGAAAAACGACAACTCCGAATTTCATGGTTAAAGATTTTAAACTGCAAAGGTAGTTTACAAATGGAATGTCCCGGTGAAATGATTGATGAGAATAATCACTAAAAACAACAGAAACAGGGAGTCAGCAATCCATTTCTTTTTAGATTCGATAAAAAAGTAACCTGTCATCACTGAACAGGGAAGGGCAAGAATCACATACCTGTAAAGTTGCATGCGCGAAGTCAACAACAAAATTAAAAGAGTCACTCCTCCGAGGATAAAGATCACCTGCTGAAAGCTGCGGGTTCGGGCTACATTTTTGTAAAAGTGTTCACGCAGTTTGATCAACGATAAAAACATGAGCAGTGAAATAAATACAACAGAAAGTTTATAGCTGGCAGGAATCACATTTTTCCAGTCGAACGATAGTGAAATTCCGGTATTTTTCCAGTCCGGAATGATCATCCGGATATTATTATCAAAAAACAAACTGAATGCAAGTATATAAACCGGGGTAACAAGTCCCAGGATGGTAGCCAGCCATTCACGAATTACAAAAGGGCGCAGAATGAGTAATGCCGCCAGCAAGGCAACCAAAAACCCGGCAGCCGGCAAATAAATCAACGCAGCTACTGAAAGCAGGCATGCAGCCTCAAATAAATACCGGCTGGCTTCTTCTGTTTTGAAGATCCGGAAAAGCCGGTCGAGTATCAGCAACAACAATGAATTAACCAGGAGAGTTGGTGAAAACACTAGGAATTCGGGAATGCAGCCAGTCAGCAGCGCATACATCAGCCCGGGAAGATATGAGTGCTGGTACAGAATGTCAAACCGGTTCACCAGTGAGTTGAGATGAATAACCTGGAGTACAAACAGCAGCATTGCCGAAAAAAAGAATGTTTGATCATTCAACGGGATAGAAAGAATGATGCTATACAAGGGCATGGAGTAATCCCGGATAACCAGGACATTATTTCTCAATCCCAGGCTAAACAGCCCCAATGCAATCATAACAAGGATTGTGTAAAATCCGGGTTGACGGGTTTTGAAAAGGCTGGTAATCATCCCGGTTGTTTTTCTACATTTGCCGACAAATTAAACGATTATGAATTCATTCTGGTACGGCATTGAGTCAATCTTTGAGTTTATTTTTAATTTAGTTAAACCAATTGGAATGACGGTTGATGTAATCTTTATCATTATTGGTTTTGTCGGTGCATTTTACTGGATGTGGTACACCGTTTACAACAGGAAGGGAGGACATAATTTTATGTCTCACTCATCATCCTGCAAGAAACATTAAGAGCCTTCTACAGGACTTGAACCTGCGACCCGTTCATTACGAATGAACTGCTCTACCAACTGAGCTAAGAAGGCCTGAGATGCAAAAATAAGACGCCTTAGATTTTTTGTTCTTTTTGTAACGACTTGACCTCTCTGACTGTTTCAGAATTGATCAGGTAAATTCCCGAAAGAATGATAACTAACCCTAAGAGCTGAATCCATGAAATTGTTTCCCCATCCAGCAACCCCCACACCAGTGCCATTACCGGAATCAGGTACGTTACTGAAGAGGCGTAGAGGGCAGAGGTAACCTTAATGAGTTTATTAAACAGGATGGTGCTGAAAGAAGTACTCATGACAGCCAGTATGACAATACTGAAAAAACTCATCCAGGTGTGTTGATGAGAAGCAAACCGCGAAAGAAAGTCTGTTGTGAAAAGGTAAATTCCGCATGGGATACCTGCAATGAACAAGGCAAAGCCGGTTATCAGGACTGCATCAATGTGGTGCAGATTATGACGAATAATGGTGACACTGAATGAATAACATATAGTGGCTGCAACAATCAATAGCCCATAACGGATTTCACCTGAAAAAATATCATCAGCAGTACCGTTATAAATTAAAATGACTGCTCCGGTAAGGCCTGCAATGATTCCCAGGATATGTGAAACATGAAACCGGATTTTGAATATGAAAAATCCGACAATTACAACAAAAACAGGTGTGAGGGTATTCAGCATTCCGGCCAGTGAACTGTTGACTCGTGTTTGAGCAAAGGCGAATAAAAATGCCGGAATGCCATTGCCTAGTAAACCGGTTGCCAGGATATACCTGTAATCCCGTTTTTTAACTTCCTTAAAACGATGAATAACCAGCGGAACCAGCGCCAGCCATGAAACCAGCATCCGGAGGGAGGCAACCTGGGTTGGAGCAAGAGCTACCAGCCCGCGTTTAATCAGAATAAACGAACTCCCCCAGATGACAGCCAGAACAGCAAGGTATATCCATTTATTCGAATTGCTTTTTAGTGCTTTTATCACAATTGATGGTACCCTCAGCAGGCCGGCAAATTTAATCTACTGCCTGGTTCTCTTCCTTTTATTTTTTAAGATTTTCCTTTCATGAAACGCCCCTTTAAATTGAGGATCATCCTTCTTTTTTTGCAAGTCAATTTCCCGGTTCATATATTGCTGTTCTTCAAATGGGGTAGGTTGAACCCTGATTGTTGCAGGAAGAGGTTCAGGTGTAAGCCGGGTACCTGTCAGTTTCTCAATTCTCTTCCAGTGCCATTGATCTGCTTCGGTACAAAAGGTAATACTGGTTCCAGTTGTAAAAACTCGTGCGGTACGGCCAATGCGGTGAATGTAATCATCATAAACGAGGGGAACATCAAAATTAATCACATGACTTACTGATTTCACATCCAACCCGCGGGCTGCTATATCTGTAGCTACCAGAATCTGGGCTTCACCGCTATTAAGTGCATGAACGGCATTCACCCGTTGTTGCTGCTGTTGATTCCCGTCAATCCTTCTAACCTTCTTTTCAGGAATAAACGTTTTTAAATTGTCACTTACATTTCTGGCAATCGTTTTCGTACGGCAGAAAATCATAACCCTATTCATCTGTTCATCTTCAAGCAGTTTCTTCAGAAAATCAACCTTGGCCTGAAAGTTTGGAACAGCAACTAAGCGTTGCTCAACACCAGGTGCCGTTTTAGACTGCTGCATCACTTCAACATAAACCGGGAAAGCAATAAAACTTTCAACCAGAGCCTTTACTTTATTATTCATGGTTGCCGAAAAGAGCAGGTTCTTTCTATTAATCGGGAGAATTTCAAACAACCGGTTAAGTTGAGGCAGAAATCCAAGATCAAGTAGTTTATCTGCTTCATCAAGAACAAGAAACCTGATTTTTTTTAAAATCAAGTTTTCTTTCGAATAAAGATCCAAAATCCGGCCTGGTGTTCCAATAATGATATCAGTTCCTTTTTTAAGCTCTTCTCTTTGCTTTTTAATACTTCCGCCTCCAAACAGGGCCGAAATCCTTAACCGGGTTTGGGCTGCCAGTTGACTGGCAACATCACTCACCTGGATGGCCAGTTCATGAACGGGAACAAGAATGAGGCATCGAGGAACATCACCCTGCGGATAATTTAATAATTTAAGAAGCGGCAGCAGGTAAGCTGCGGTTTTGCCGGTTCCGGTGTGAGCAATGCCAACAACTTGTTGCCCGGCAAGAATCTGAGGAATCACTTTTTGTTGAACAGGTGTGGGTGTAATCCAACCTGATTCCTGGACTGATTGCAGCAATTGTTTATTAAGTCCAAAATCTGAAAAGCATGAATAGTCTTTTGGCATGGTTGCGAAATTAGGCGACTATCGCATTTACTATTGGTAATCTTGTAACGATAGTCTGCGTAAATACCTACATGATCAGCCAAAATTAAGACCAATCATCATTCAAGAAGTTGCCGGAGTAATTCTAAGCAGTTCTTAAAAATGGCTGATCGGCATTGCTTCTTAAGATACGACCGGGTACGGTAGGTTTCCAGCAGGCATTGCCTGATTAACGATACAAACTAACAGGGTAGGGTGCTGCTAGTTCGTAGCAAATAGAAAAAACAGATGATGGGTTATTAGACTGGCTGACGAACGGTGAAGCATTTGGTGAGGACAGCGAATTTGAAGCACGAAACCGTTAACCAAGCACAAACTCTGAAAGAACTACAAAGCTTTATTGAATCACAAAATTGTCACTTTTGGGCAGGTGCTGTGAGAACCTGGTAGTATTTATATCTTTTACTTACTTTTTTATTTGTTCCCAAGTTTTTACAAGTTGTCCCCCGGTATCATATAAATTATATGTCAAGGTTTTAACTTTATCGTACGCCTTTATTAATCCGGTTTCTTTATCAAATGCAACATCTGAAAAATTACAAGGAATTATCATTTTCTTATTATTTAAGTCGTAAACACCACTTAGAATACCTTCATAACCTTTATTTTTCAGAACCACAGCATATCCATTACATGGTTTAAATAATTCCTTGATGTAATTGAAATTAATATCGTCAGGTCCGGTTAATATCAGACCATTCATATCAATAGCAAGTTTTTCGCCTGGTGTTAAAGTTTGAGCACTCACATATGTATAGCAACTATCTTTTACAAACTCAGCATGAATATATTTTATAGGAAAGTTATAAAGAACCATATCAGGGGCTTTAAAAAGAACAAGATCGGCCATTTTACCATCTTTGTAATACTGGCAGATGAAATGATTATTGAACGTATCCAAAACTTTTCCTATGTGATTTGTCTTGCTCACCAAAATATCACCTTTTTGATTAATAATCATTGGCCAACCAGGGTTATCTTCATAAACCAAGAAGCTGTTATCTGAAAGAAGCACAATGGAGGCATACTTTTCTGGAAGAATCATTTCTCCTTTATTGTTTTTTACTCCATATTTTCCATTTAATTCGGAAACAAGTACTGAATAAGTTTGCGAATAAGCAGAATAATTAAAAATAAAGAGAAGCAGAAAAAATATTTTGAATAGTTTCCCAGACATATTCATGGCTTTGACTTCATTTGTTATTGAAGAGAAACCGTTTTCCTCTTGGTGGTTTAGTATATTCATATAATTTTAGTGTCATGTTTTTGAGATGATTGCTTTCTGTTTTCGGCCTGGCTCTAACAATTCAATCTCCAAACAAAAATATCACTTTCTTTATTAACCCTGTAGAATGAATACTTGGTTACAACATTTTATTTGATTGCTGATTTCCATAGCGGTTTTGTATCGTAGTGCTTTGACAATTTCGCACATGGGTAGATTGTTGGTTTCGGAGAAAGGCAGTCTGCGTATAAACTTATATTACCTACCAAAAGATGGTTCAATCATCATTCAAGAAGTTGCCGGAGTAATTCTAAGCAGTCCTTAAAAAAGGGCTGATCGGCATTGCTGCTTAAAAAATCGGTCCCAGTACAGTAAGTTGGTTTCGTGCAGACATTGCCTGATTAACGATACAAAGCAACATGGCAGGGTACTAACTCTTAGCAGCTATAAACAATATTCAACAAACGAATGCTTGATTTTTAGAAAGTTTCCCAGGTGGTGGGTCTTGCTGAAAGATTAATTTTGTAACATGAATCTGGCTTTTTCAAAGTACCATGGTGCTGGCAACGATTTCATCATCATTGATAATCGGAGTTTTAGTTTTGATAAAACAAATGCTGAATTAATTGCACGTATGTGTCACCGGAGATTTGGCATCGGTGCTGACGGATTGCTTTTGCTTGAGCCGGATGATGAGTTGGATTTCAGAATGATTTACTTCAATGCAGACGGTCATATCGGAAGTATGTGTGGCAATGGAGGGCGCTGCATGGTAGCCTATGTCAGACGACTCAGAATGATTGAAAACAAGACTCAGTTCAAAGCCAGTGATGGTAGGCATGAAGCAGAAGTTTTGTCTTCTGACCTCAGGGAGCAGAAAATGGTAATCAAACTTAAAATGCAGGATGTTACCGAGTTGGTTCCGGCAGGTGATGATTTAATTCTGGATACCGGTTCTCCGCACTATGTATGTAAGGTGAGTACACTAGATCAACTGGATGTAGTGAGACAGGGAAGAAAAATACGTTACAGTCCTCAGTTTGCTCAAGCTGGAATCAATGTTAATTTTCTTGAAATCAGTAACCGCAAATTATCACTTCGCACCTATGAGCGGGGTGTGGAGGATGAAACCTGGTCGTGCGGGACTGGTGCCGTAGCAGCTGCACTTGCTGCTGTGCATAAAAACTGGATTAAGCAGGAAAGCCCCGTGGTTATAGATGCTAAGGGTGGTACTTTATCAGTTCATTTTAAATCTTTAGAAGGCGGTTACCAGGATGTATGGCTTGAAGGAAATGCAATAAGAGCTTACGATGGGCAATATTATATTTGATTTCGAGATGGCACGATGGTTAATAACCTTTTAAATAGATATTCCGGTTCCTTTGTACATTCGCCACTCTTTAAATTAAAAACCTTTCAGGAAAATGAAAAATAAGCTCTACCTGCTATGTGCCGGGCTCTTGCTTTGTATTACTGTAAATGCCCGGAACAATGGGAAAACTCAGGTTTCCTTCAGGCTGGCACCGGGTGTAACAGCTGAGGATTACCAGGCCTCGGTGATTGTTCTGAAAATGAAATCTGAATTCAGGCCGGTTTGTTTCACCAACTCGGTGAATGATGTAAGAATGCAGAATTTGATGCAACGGCTGGGGACCTCATCCCTTCGGAAAATATTCCCCAATCATGAACCACCGGTAGTTGAACGAAATAAGGCAGGTCAGCAGCTTTCGGATCTTTCTTTGATTTATAAAATGAAAATCAGTAAAGAAGCAAACCTGATTAAATCTATCAATTTAGTATTGGCATCCGGACTTGTAGAATGGGCAGAACCCATGTATCTCCATAAACCGTTATTTACTCCGAATGATCCGGGTTTAACCTTCCAGCAGAGTTATTTAAACAGAATTAAAGCGTTTCAGGCATGGGATACAGAAACCGGTGATACCAATGTGGTGATTGGAATTGTTGATACCGGAACTGACTGGGACCATCCTGACTTGGTAAACAAGATTAAATACAATTATAATGATCCGGTTAACGGGATTGATGATGATGGTGACGGTTACATAGATAATTTCAGAGGGTGGGATATTGCTGATAACGACAATGATCCCTTAGTTACAGGCATTGGTGCCCAGGCTGCCCATGGTTCACATGTCTCAGGATGTGCGGCTGCAGAAACTAATAACAATTCAGGTGTTGCAAGTACCGGCTTTAACTGTAAGTTTTTGCCGGTTAAAGCATCCCAGGATAATGATCCCAATACCTATATTATCAGTGGATATGAAGGAATTGTTTATGCTGCTGATCATGGCTGCAGTATTATTAACTGTTCGTGGGGCAGCGCAGGGGGAGGCTCTTTTGGTCAGGCGGCAATTAGTTATGCTACACTTAATAAAGATGCACTGGTAGTTTGTGCAGCAGGAAATAACAACAGTGAAGCAGCTTTTTTCCCGGCAAGTTTTGATTATGTGTTATCAGTGGCTTCAACAGGAAGTAACAGTGACCAGAAATCTTCCTTCTCCAATTATGGAACCAATATTGATATTTGTGCTCCTGGTTCAAATATTTACAGTACCTATTATAATGACAACTACAATTTCAGCAGCGGCACTTCAATGGCATCTCCGGTTGCTGCCGGTGCAGCTGCTATTGTTAAATCCCATTTCCCATCTTATAGTGCAATGCAGGTTGGTGAGCAGTTGCGTGTCTCATGTGATAACATTTATGGAAGTAATGCAGCCTATCAGGATAAACTTGGCAGAGGTCGGATTAATATGCAAATGGCACTTATGACTTCATTACCATCAGTAAGGTTTGAGAATGTAAATTTTACTGATAATCAGGATGAAGCTTTTGTAATTGGTGATACCATTGCCATGACCGGAAACTTTATAAATTATTTAGTTCCTACTTCAACAAATTGTATTGCTACACTTTCCTCGGCATCTGCTTACATTTCTATATTAAACAATTCATTTAACATAGGTTTACTTTCCACCTTTGATTCAATTAATAACAACAATTCTCCGTTCTTAATTAAAGTAAACAACAATGCCCCAATCAATGCAAAAATTTTACTAAAATTAACGGTAACAGACGGGCTCTATAATGACTTTCAGGCTTTTGAGATTCTGGTTAATGTAGATTATATCAATGTTACAATCAATGAGGTGCTGACTTCCATCACAAGCACCGGTAGGGTCTTTTTTAACAGTGAGGGACCCGGTGAAGGCCTGGGTTTTGTTTATAATGGTGAACAGCTGACCTATGAAGGCTCATTAATGCTTGGAGTCAGCCAGAGTAAGGTCTCGGATATGGTTCGCGGTGATGGAAGTACGTTTGAACACGATTTCACCTCATTAAATGTTATCCAGCAGGTGAACCCAACCGTTATTTCTGAATTTGACCTCACCGGTAAATTCAGGGATAATGCTGCCGCATCGCCTTTGCCTGTTACTGTCAGGCACAATACCTATGCCTGGAGCACTTCGGGTGACCGCAAATATGTAATTGTAGAATACATAATTACGAATTCAGGAAGCAGTACACTTAATAATCTGTATGCCGGTATTTTTTCTGACTGGGATATCATGGATTATGCAAAAAACCGGGCAGATGAAGTTCCGTCACTGAAAATGGGATATGCTTTTAACACAGACCAGAATGGTCTCTATGCCGGTATTAAGGTTTTAACACCTGGGCCGTTTATGCACTATGCCATTGATAATATTAGCGGTGGGGCAGGCGGGGTTAACATGTCTGACGGATTCAGTAAGTCTGAAAAATATACAACTTTGAATACTAACAGAGCACAGGCCGGACAGAACGGAACGGGTAATGATATCTGTGATGTAACCGGAACAGGACCCTTTTCGCTGAATTCAGGTGATTCAGTCAAGGTTGCATTTGCTATTCTGGCCGGAGATGATTTACAGGATTTAACGACCCATGCTGCCAATGCTCAGATAAAATATGATAACCTGCTTGGCATTGACGGCAACCCCGAAGTTCTGACTTCTGTTGCAGTTTTTCCAAATCCGGCAAAAGATTTTATTTTGGTTGAAGTCATCTTGCCTGTAAACAGCAAAGCATCGGTCTCATTAATGAACCTGCAAGGCAGGAAGGTTTATGAAAACCAGCTCTCACTTCAGGCCGGACTGAATACGGTGTCAATTCCTTCTGCCAATCTGAGCAATGGGATGTATTTTTATGAAATAAAGATTGGAAAGAAAACAGTAAGCGGGAAGATTGTAACCGGGCAATAGGTTCATTTGCACTTAGCTGTTAGCCGGTGTAACATCCATTTTTCAACTAATACTTGCTTTGCTGGATTTCATTATCTTCCGGAAGAAGGATATTCATATCTCCGGCTTTTCTGTTGAACAATACGTATTTCCCGGTACCATCGCAGGCATACGCAGTAACAGAATCACCGGGAGCAATCATTTTAAAATGGAAAATTCGCCAGCGGTTGGAAGTTTCTCTCACACAGACTTTCGATTCGATTGACTGATCACAATTATTTTTAAGATAAATCCTGTATGTATTGTTCATTTGAGTGCATTGGCTGCACGTTGTTGCCCATTCGGACTTAACCTTAACCAGGCATTCAGAGTAATCCGGCTCCTGTGCTTTGAGTATGCAGAGCGGAAGTGAAATTAAAAACAACAGATTAAGAATTTTTTTCATATCTGCTTATTTACACCGGTTATTTTTAAGAATAATTTTAGCTTCCTCATTTCCCAGTTTCCGTGAAATCTTCCAATCCTCACACGCTTCAGCAAAGCGGCCCAGTGCTTTCCTGGCAAATCCACGGTTATTGTAAGCTTCTGCATAATCAGGATCCAGAACCAGTGCCTGATTAAAATCATCAATGGCTTCTGAGAAGTTCCCAATTTTGCTTTTTGCACTTCCTCTTGAAACATAAGCAAACTGATCTGAAGGATTCAACCGGATAGCTGATGAATAATCGGCAATTGCACCCTGATAATCTTTCAGCAAACCTTTACAGAATCCTCTTTGCAAAAAGTAATTCGCATCGGTTGAATCAAGCAAAATAGCCTGATTGTACTGCTCAATGGCCTGTTCATACCGGGCATTGTTATAATTAATTTTTCCCTGCCGGAAATAATCTGCTGCCGACTGGCTGTTGCTGTTAATTGAAATAAGCAGAGGAATGAAAACAATTAAACTTTTCATTTATTCAAAGGGCTCAGAACTGGAATATTTTGGATTTAAAACCAGCTTGATCATGTGAGCAAATGCTCTTTCGAGTCCTTGAACTGATTTTTCATTGAGGTTTACCTGCCAGCTGATTCGGGAATATGGCCGGTAGATGCCTCGCTTGCCATAGGCCGGGATTTCGCGGCTTACACATTTGCTGGCTGGTGCTCCCTTACAGTTGATTACTACCATTCTGTTTTCACTGTCAAAATGGATGGAGTTGAGATCAAGGTCAGAAATGGAGACATTATCTTCTCTGACAACTTCACCCAGCTCTCTATATTCGGCTGAAAGTATCCCCCGGCTAATATCAATCGTACAACAGCTGCCTAATTTTGAATTGATATACTCAAGTGTGTATTCCATGGTAATTTCCTGTGCTGCCAATTTCAGACTCAGAAAACAAAAAGTAAAAAGGATAATTTTTTTCAACTTTGCCAATATCAAATGATACATTTTGCTGTCATGCAAATTAAGCAGTTTTTATTCGAGATTAAGATGAATAAATTCTGCAGGGTATTCCTGGTCTCCGGCTGGCTGATTGTGTTAACATGGGTTAATGCCGAAGCGCAGCGGCAGGCTGCATTGCCTGTGATTGCAAATTTTAAGATTGAAGAAGGTTCATTTGAAGGCAGTTATCTGGTCCTTGAAAACCTGACCTCCAATCAGACACAGACCATTAAAGGGAGTTCCCGGTTTAATCTGAATCTGCCTTACAACGGTGATTATATTTTGTCATTTAACAAACCCGGATACGTTACTAAAAAAATCCAGATTGATACCCATGCTCCCCTACAAAGAATTGAGCAGGGATTTTATCCGGTCAATTTTGATGTGTACTTATTTAAACAATTTGAAGGGGTTAACATAGTTGTATTCAATCAGCCGGTAGCCCGCTATCATTACAGCCCGATGCTGGATGAAATATTTTATGATACCGATTATACCAAGCAGATCCAGTCAGCAATTAAAGCGGCAGAGGATGAACTAAAAAAAAGGAAGGAAGAAGAAAAGAAGAATGCAGTCCAGGCAAAAAAAAATGCAGAGCAAGCAAAATCAGACTCGCTGATTCAGGCCCGGGCTGCCAGGAAGGCTCTTGCCGATTCAGTTGAAGCTACCCGTAAATCAGCAATTGCTAAAGCAGAGGAAGACCGGAAAGCAAAGCTGGCTCTCGAAGAAGAAACCCGGAGAAAAGCAAAAATTGCTACAGAGGAAGAACAACAAAACAAGTCCAGGATGAAAACAGAAGAAGAGCAACGAAATAGACTCCGGGCAAAACAAGAGGAGGAAGAAAGAAGACAACAAGCTGCCAATGCAAAGAATGAACAGGATGCCAAACAAAAAAGTTTGATGGCTGAACAATCGGAAAAACGCAATCTGAAACCGGCTATTCCCGTTCAGGGTTCTGAAAAACAGGATGCCTTAACGACTGGCCAGGTTTCAAAGCATATCGTTATTGAAGAGATTGCTGAAGACAGCCGTAATCTTATCAAAGCAACCGTTTCACTTCCCGGGAAGGAAGTTATTTACCTTAAGGTGATCTACAGATGGGGAGGCGTATTTTATTTTAAAGACCGGGTTTCTATTTCTGAAACAATGTTTAAACAGGCAACCGGCATTAAATAGATTTTTGAATTACGTGCAATCCAAATTGCTCGACAGTGAAAGCCCTGCCGGTTTTTTGAACAGATCTTTCTTTGGTTTAATTCCCGCCTGGTTGGTTACTTAGCTCAGTGGTCGCAGGCACCTTGCTTCAATCCCGTTTCCGTCTTTTCGTATCACAATGTTTTTAGCACCCAGTGCAATAAGAATTTTATGAATCTGTGTCTTACTTCTCAGGTGTTTATAATAATCCGTTAATCCATCATAAGTATCTAACCTTGAAAGCTGGTAATGAAAACTGTAATCCATTCCAGGTAATGTTTTGATATAAACATAGCAAGGTGATACACGGTTGAGAAGAAGGGTCATCAGCCTGCTGTTTTGGAATTTCCAGTGTAACGGAAAGAAGAATCTTACAATTTTTTCTACTGCTTTTTTTGATTTTTCAGGTTTCATTCTTTTTAAGAAAAAACGGTAGAGCAGAACCGGTTTTATCAGATACATCCAGTCGAATGTATAATGATCTATGATCAGTTGCCCACCGGGTTTCACCATTTTCCACAAATGTTCAATAGTTTTCTCAGGAGAAGGTGTATGTTGTATCACACCAATACAAAAGACGGTATCAAAACTTTCAGAAGGAAATGGAAGTCTATAAACATCAGCCTGAGCTACTCTGTAATTGGCTGGATTTCCCATATTGCCTGCATTCACTTCAACAGCCATACTCAGGTCAACCGAGTGTACATGTGCTCCTGATTTTATCAGATACTCTGTAAACCTTCCAGCACCGCAACCTACCTCCAGTACATCTTTATCTTTTAATGAATCCAAAGGCTTACCGAGACAACGTAATAATCGGTCTTTGGAAATAGTGCTTCCATTGTAACTGTCAAGCTGAATTTTTGCAAAGGACTTCCACTGCAACCCGAAAGCATTCGCATAATTATTCATTTCAACAAAGCGAGGAATGTTGTCTATTACAGGGAAAACTTCCATTTTATCAGAAATTAGTGATGTGCCTTCTTTGTAAAGTGCATTTCCAGTAACAGGAGCTACAAAGTCAACCATAGGCGCGAAAATATCTAAATGTAGTATAAGTGCATGTCACGTTGAAAACCTGCCAGGTCAAGTAACTCCGCTCGGTAGAGTGAAAAAATTTAGCTTTGCCCACAATGTGTGGAATTGCCGGATTTGCAGATTTTAACGGAAAGGGATCTTTACAAGACGTACAAGCCATGGCAGATGCATTGCTGCATCGCGGACCTGACGATAGTGGTTATGAAGTATTCAATATCGAATCATGCCGTATAGGGTTTGGTTTCCGAAGATTGTCCATTATTGACCTCAGTGCTGCCGGCCATCAGCCCATGCACAGCGAACATGTAAGTTTAATTTTTAATGGTGAATTGTATAACCATCAGGAAGTCAGAAAATCGCTTGAAAAACAAGGTTGCCGTTTCAAATCAGGCAGTGATACGGAAGTCTTTCTCCAGGCCTATTTAATTTTTGGTATCAGTTGCATCGAACATTTCAGGGGAATGTTTGCCATAGCATTGCTCGACAGAAAGAAACAATGCTTATATCTGATTCGTGACCGGGCTGGAGTAAAACCACTGTTTTGGTATCATCATCAGCAAACGTTTTTGTTTGCATCCGAACTAAAGGCATTTCACAGGCATCCATCTTTTAAGAAGGAGATGAATCATGCAGCATTATCGCTGTACTTTCAACATGGTTATATTCCGGTACCACATTGTATTTTTAATCACACGCGGAAACTTCTTCCAGGTCATTTTCTGCAAATCAATTTAACAAACGGAAGAACGGATGAAGTATGTTACTGGGATGTGACTACATTTTACAACCAACCCAAACTCAACATAAGTTTTGAAGATGCCATAACTGAAACGGAACGGCTGTTGCAGGAATCATGTAATTATCGTATGGTGGCTGATGTGCCTGTGGGTATTTTTCTGAGTGGAGGTTATGACAGTTCATTGGTAACTGCCCTCATTCAAAAAAAGCAAACTCAAAAACTTAAAACTTTTACCATAGGTTTTGAAGATGCTGCTTACAATGAATCGGAATTTGCACGGCAAGTTGCAACTCATCTCCAAACAGATCACCATGAATTCACCTGTACCTATAAGGAAGCAATGGATATCATTCCATTGCTTCCCGAACTTGCTGACGAACCCTTAGCAGATTCTTCCATCATACCTACATACCTGGTAAGTAAAATGGCACGGCAGCAGGTAACCGTAGCTCTCAGTGCTGATGGCGGTGATGAAACTTTTGCAGGTTATACCAAATACGCCAAGGCAGCCGGTTATCTCAGCAAGCTGAAAAAATTATCAGCTTTAAAATTACCTGCACAGCTTCCGGTATGGTTGTGGAATGCTTTTCCACACTCCATTGCCAATCCTGACCGTGCAAACAAACTTTTACTTTTATTACAATCTGCTCATCCTGTTGAAGCGTTTAACATTATCACACAGGCCATGACAAAAAAAGAAGTAAGGCAACTGCTGAACGTAAAAGCAGAATTCCCTTTAACTGCTTTTGACCAATTTGATAAACTGAATGCACATGAATTGCTTGACAATTTTCTATGGCTGGATTACAAAACATTTTTAGCAGATGACATACTTGCCAAGGTTGACCGTGCTACAATGGCTGTAAGCCTCGAAGGACGTGAGCCATTACTCGATCATAAACTTACTGAATGGGCAGTACAACTACCTGCTTCATTTAAACTAAAAGGTAGAACAGGGAAATACATTCTCCGGCACATCACTCACAAACATATTCCGGCAAGCATTATGGAAAGGGAGAAGATGGGATTTCAAGTTCCATTGCAGCTGTGGATGAGAACAGAACTCTCTGAATTTACTCATAATTTGTTAAGTAAAACGACAATAGACTCTTATGGTCTGTTTAATTATAAATCGGTCGTTGCACTTAAAGAGAGATATTTTTCATGCTTCGACATGGATTTTAACCGATTATGGAAAATAATTGTACTGCAGCAATGGTGTCAAAGGTGGATGAACTAGCACACAATTATTTTTTTAATAATTTTCTGTTTATCCAAATCCAATAATATTGTATAGCACCCTGCTGAAAGATTAGATTCAATATTTATTATACTTGTAGAACTCAGGGTTCTGAAAAAACAATTGCCCCAAAGTATCATATATTTTCAATTTTAAGTCTTTAATTGCAGTCTTTGAAGTTGTAGTTAAATTAAATTTTCCATTACTTGAATTCAGGAGGATATTAAATACATCCTCTATATGGGTTTCTAACTTACCAGTTTACATACATTCTACTCCAACACCTCTAAATAATCCGAATGCAGAGAGATTGCTTGTTAGAGCTACATCCATATTAACCAGATTGCATAGTACACCTGATTGATTAGGATCATTGATTACACTAATATAGCTCTGTTCACAATGTGCTTTGTAGATTTTATCAGCATGTGCGCGTTGTATATAACCAGTTGAGCCTCAAAATCCTGGACAATTTATTGTTGGAATTGTACCTACCATTAGATCAGAATTTGTATTCGTAGTAGTATCTCCTAATGTCACATCAAATTGATGAATAAGCGGAGATGTATAACTGTTACATGTATTTCTGTTTCATCAGGCAAAAATTTCAGTCCCTATGCACCCGGATAAGTTGTATTAATTAATATGGGATTAGATACAATTCCTGTATTTAAATTAAAATCTAAAACCTCGATATTGCCTGACAGGAATTGTACACAACCTATCTTTACCTCGTACTTTGAGATACTTAGTTGCCCCGCTGTATTATTGTCCACGCCCCATGGTTCAGTCGGATGATATACCCCGAAAGTATTTATAACAGGCTTGGGATTCAAGCCATTATACACAATTGCATAACAATGAAATTGATTTAAATTTCCCTTGTGTGTGGTTAACCAGCCATATTCCCTACTGCAAGAAGAAATGCCTACCAGATTTTCAGTTGATGGATTTTGAAGAACAACGCTTTTGGTATAATTGCTCCTAATCCATTTAAACCATTCATATCTACAACTGAATATTTAAGTCCTCCAGATACCCCAAATGTATCAGCAGTGAAGATGTAATAAATAGATTGTTGTATTGGTTGTTTGAAAATAACTGCTGCTTGCCCACCGGTATTACTTCAACCAATATTTAATCCATTTGACATAATTTGCTGGTTTGCATTCCAAACATTCACATCATCGGTATAAAACAAAAGATTCCTTGATGTATCTGAGACTGTGCTTGAATTATCATAAGTGAATAATTGACTCTTTAATAGGGAAACAGGTACGACTGAATTAAAATCTATTCCAGCCTAAGAGACAAAATACCAAATGTTATTTTCATTTTGAGCTATTACTAATGTTATACTCAGAAGAAAGTAAATACAAAGAATAGCATTTCTCATAACAGTATTGGTTTTATGATTATATTAAGTAAGAATGTATATAATTAAATCTTAATTAGAAATTAATTATAATCATCCCATCTGCCTTCTTCCACAATAGGGAGAATTTAAATGGTTCAATACAACTTTCCTGTGTAATGTCATTGGTTTTGTAAGTCTCTTTATTATTCCGTTTTATTTCCTGATCAGGCAACACCCCACTGCAAGCTCATTCTGCAATCAATTTCTTTGTTGTCCTGTTTGAAATATTGAGCAAGGTACGGCAACCATTTGATATGTTCAGCAGTTGAAGTATTGCTGGATAAAAATCACAGCTTTCCTGCTGGTTAGGAGGCTGCTCCCTTCAGTAGATTTTGTTTGGCTGGCATACATCCTGATGGTATTGGTAGCTGAATTGCGTACTTAAAGTATGCTAGGGTAATCTGATGGTATCAGAATCAATGTTGTTATGCCGATAGTCATCGTAAGAAACTACTACCTCGCAAGTAACAGTAAAAAAAGGTTGCAGGAAGTTGTATTTCTTTAGAACAAGAAAAACATTCAGATCATTGTTTACCTGTTATCACAAGTTGAAATAGGTAGCAGCCTTTTATCAGGAATGGGAATTAAAGCATTCTAACAATGACGCTAGAAAAATTAACCTGAGATCAGAATTGAGGTTTTTTTGTTATTAAGTTTAAGAAAGGATTTTTGAAAATTTACTTTTGCAGTTTTTCCTGAATCAAGAGCATCAGTCATTTTAAGCCGTTCTCAATCATCCGCTTCAAAATTTTCGCAGAAGCATGCTCAATGAGTTTATAACATTCTTCAAAGTCTTTTAAAGTACCATAATACGGATCCGGAACAATGCTGCCTTCCGGATAACCGGCATATTCTAAAAAAAGGTGAATTCGCTGATGGAATTTTGCTGTTTTATTTATGGAGAGCAATTGATTCAATACACTTTGGTCCATTGCAAAAAGCAGGTCAAATTCGGAGAAATCATTTGTTCTGATTTGCCGGGCTTGCTGGTGTGAAATATCAACACCAAACCGGACAGCAGTCTCCATTGCCCGTTTATCAGGCTGTTCACCCACATGATAAGATAAGAGGCCGGCTGAGTCAACAGTTACCGAATGAATCCTACTCTTTAACAGTTGAGCCTGGAGTACGCCTTCGGCTATCGGAGAACGGCAGATGTTGCCCAGGCAAACCATCAGTATCTTCATATCAGGATTAAAAAAGCGCACTGCAAGGTAGTGCGCTTTTTCCTAATTTCAAAAGGTGGGTGGTTACGCTTCGCGCTGGATATTAATTCTTTTCTGGATATCCTGAACGTATGAACGGAATTTCTTATCGGTATCAATCAAGTTATTTACTGTACGGCAGGCGTGTAAAACAGTGGCATGGTCTTTACCGCCACAGTGCATTCCGATGTGTGACAAAGAGGATTTGGTCAGGGATTTGGAAAAAAACATAGCCAATTGACGAGCCTGAACAACTTCGCGTTTTCTTGTCTTTGATTTAAGTAATTCAAGGGGTAATTCAAAGTAATCACAAACTACTTTCTGAATATAATCAATCGAAATTTCGTGAACAGTATTTTTTACAAACTTATCAATCATCTGTTTGGTAAGTTCGAGGGTAATTGGTTTTTTGTTTAATGATGACTGGGCAACAATTGAGATCAGTGCACCTTCCAACTCACGGATGTTATTGGTAATACTGAGTGCAATGTATTCAACAATATCATTACTGAGTTCAATTCCTTCGATGTACATTTTCTTTCTAAGAATAGCGATCCGCATCTCAAAATCAGGTGGAGTAAGGTCGGCAGCCAGTCCCCATTTAAAACGGGATAACAATCGCTGCTCCATTCCCGAAAGGTCAACCGGTGCTTTATCACTGGTCAGGACAATCTGCTTATTATTCTGATGAAGGTGGTTGAAAATCTGGAAGAAAACATCTTGAGTTTTCTCTTTACTGGCAAAAAACTGAATATCATCAATGATCAGCACATCCAGCATCTGATAAAAATGTACGAAGTCATTATACGAATTATTCTTGACAGCTTCAACAAACTGATTCATGAATCTGTCTGATGGAACGTAGAGTACAGTTTTCTGAGGAAATTTTTCTTTGATTTCAACTCCGATTGCATGGGCCAGGTGGGTTTTACCTAACCCGACACCTCCGTAAACGAGCAGTGGATTAAAGGAAGTTCCACCGGGTTTATTGGCAACGGCATAGCCGGCCGAACGGGCCAGGCGGTTACAATCACCTTCAATCAGGTTGTCAAATGAATAATTTGGATTGAGCTGTGAGTCAATATCAATTTTTTTAAGACCGGGAATAATAAACGGATTCTTAATAGTACTGTTTAGGTTGATTGGTGCCAGCAGTGAAGGATTCTTTAAAGTATTCACATTTCTTCCCGGAATTTTTACCGTCATGGGTGAACCTGAGCCTGAAGTCGTATCCATCAGGATACTGTATTCAAGTTTCCCTTCTTTACCAAGCTGGCTTTTGATCGTTTTACGAAGTAGGGTAATATAATGCTCCTCCAGCCATTCGTAAACAAATTGGCTGGGTACTTCAATTGTCAAAACATGGTTTTCAAGTTTAATTGCTTTGATGGGTTCAAACCAGGTTTTGAAATTCTGAGCTGAAACATTATCACGGATAATCTTCAGGCAATTATCCCAGATTTTTTCAGGGTTGATTTTTGTGTTAGTCTTCGTCTGCATATCAACTGTTCGGTGTTCTTGGATGAGTTTTATTTTGTGCTCAAATATATTTATTGATTGACTGTTTGAAATCTTCGATTGCAAATATTTCTTGAAAAAAAACTAAATAAAAATTTTTTTCAACTTGGTTTTCTCATAATTTTTACTGTGTCTCCATTATAGGCAAAAAGTTTTGATTTACGTTCAAAATAAAAATCAATTCTTCCTAATCGTAATCCGGCCCATCCTGCCTGTGCGATCAGTAACGGTTTGTTGTCACGGTTGTAATAGGTGTAAGGAATGTCAATGAAGGTATGGGTATGCCCTCCTAAAATCAAATCAATGTTCAAGGATTGTTTGGCAAGTACCACATCAGAAATTTTATCTTCCTTATACTTAAATCCCAGGTGAGACAAGCACACAACCAGGTTACATTTTTCTTTATGTCGCAAATGATAAGCCATTTGTGCTGAAACTTTTGACGGGTTCAGATAAACGGTTTTGTTGTAAAGCTTTTCCGGAACTAAACCTTTCAGTTCAATTCCAAGTCCAAAAACTCCGATTCTGATTCCACCTTTTTCAAACACTTTATAAGGAATGGTTTTCCCTTCCATGGCAGTACCTCTGAAATCATAGTTTGCACAGATGAACGGAAAAGCAGCATTCGGAAGCTGACGGGCAAGACCTTCAACACCATTGTCAAAATCATGGTTGCCAATGGTTGCCGCATCGTAACCCATTTTGCTCATTAATTTTAATTCCGGTTCACCCAGGTAAAAATTAAAGTAAGGAGTACCCTGGAAGATGTCACCGCTGTCAAACAACAGAACATGCTCTTCCTGCTGACGGATTGATTTGATGATGGATGAACGTAAGGCAGCACCTCCCATTCCCGGATATTTGGCATCATTGTCAGGGAATGGTTCTATCCGGCTATGCACATCATTGGTATGGAGTATCGTGATTTTAATTAAATTCTGTTTAGCCTGGATAGTTGGAATATTTCCAAATCCAATTGCAGCTGTAGCGGCTGCTGCTTTTTTGAGAAATGACCTTCGGCTACTCATGTCGGATCCGATTATCGGTGATTGAATGAATTTTATGTCCTGCTGCAGATTGATGCCGGCAATAGTCAACAATAGCATTACGAACCAGAATTCCCGTTTGATGGTATCCGATTCTTGATTTTAGAAAATCATATTTGTCACCGCCATTGGCTAAATAATCTGAAGTCAGTATGTGATAATTTCTATTCGGTTCAAAATTCTTTCCGTTAATCTCAATTGCCGAAGCTGTGGTTTTGTCAATCAGAAAGCGAATTCCTGAAACCGGAACACCGCCAACGGCTGCAAAGCTGTTAATCAGTTTCAGTGTCGTAGCTCCGTCTAAAACCAGAATGACCAATTCATTATCAAAAGGCATCAGCTCATATATGTTTCTAACAGTTACCGCTCCTGCAGGAATCGGATTTCGTAATCCCCCGTTATTAAAAAAGCAGAAGTCAATTATTGAATCAGGAAATACTTTCTGGCAATATTCCAGGCACAGGTCAGATACGAAATTTCCCAACAGGCTTTCAGGCTGCCCTTTTTGCATCGTGGTTTCACTTTCGCAGATGATTTCATTCATGCTGCTGTCAAGCTTCTGTTTATAGGGTTCAATGAAGGATCGTATTTCTTCGTCTGGCTTGATGGTATCATGAACATTTGGACGGTACTGGACCTTTGTTGTATTTACTATAACGGATTGCTTACTGCACGAAGCAGTTAAAATAACAGAGGCAAGAAGAAAAAAAATACGGGAGAAGTGTATCACTACGGCAAGGTTAAAAAAAATTTCTTTGTAATCCATAAAAAAGATGAATTTAATTTGCGGCATGTTCAGTTATGAAATTCAGATCCGGGTTCGCTATGCCGAGACAGACCGCATGTCGTATGTTTATTATGGGAGGTATGCAGAATATTTTGAAGTTGCCAGGGTCGAAACCCTGAGGTCTCTTTCCATTACATATCGTGAACTGGAAGATAAGGGTATCCTTCTCCCGGTTCTGGATTATTCAGTAAGGTTTTTTAAACCTGCATTTTATGATGAACTCTTAACAATCAAGACAACCATACCTGAGCTTCCTGCAGCAAGAATTAAATTCAGCTATGAAACATTTAACCCCTCAGGAACAAAGATTAATAAGGCTGAAACAACCTTAGTATTCATTCATAAGTTAACAGCTAAACCTTGTCCGGCACCAATTGAGGTTATCAGCAGGCTGAAGGAATATTTTTAATTTTTATAAAGATGCTTGAGGATGGAGATAAAGGCAGCGCCTTCCAACCTCTTTTTTCATGAATATTTAGTAGCCTGAAGAAGCAATTTCATATTTTTAGTGTCTGTTAGAAACTGTTAGAAACATAAGGCATGAATGAAAAGGAGTTGGTTAAAGGCTGTATCAGAGGCAACCGGGTCTGTCAGAAGTTGTTTTATGATACATTCTCAGCTGTGATGTATGCAATTTGTTTACGGTATGGCGGAAATGCACAGGCGGCAAGTGATATGATGCAGGAAGGATTTATAACAGTTTTCCGGAAACTTCATCTTTTTGAGTTTAAAGGATCGCTGGAAGGATGGGTTAAACGGATTATGATTCATACCTGCATTAATCAATTGAGAAATAAGAATAAACAGATGCTTTCATTCGATGACCTTTCAAGCAGTGATGAAGTTCAGGCTTCGGCAGAGCCATCTGTTTTTGCAAGATTGAGCGTAACCGATGTTTTAAAAGCCATGAACCAACTCACACCCGGCCAGCGCACCATCCTGAGCCTCTATGCCATTGATGGATTTGAGCATCACGAAATTGCTCAAATGCTCAGGATTAATGAATCTACATCGCGTGGAAACCTAGCCAAAGCAAGAAAAGCACTTCTTAATAAACTCAAGTCACTAATGAATATTACGGTTTTATGAATAACGAAGAATTTGACAGATTGCTGCATTCCCGGCTTTCAAGGCTTAAAATTAAGCCGCCTGCCGAGATTTGGGATAAAATTGCCTCCCGTACTTCAGCTAAGAAAGGTGTTGCATGGTGGTGGATTCCGGTTGTGTTGATTCTGATTTCGGTTCCTGCCGGCCTCTATTGGATTAGTAAAAAACCTCTGGCAGAGAACGGTATAGTAACCAGTAAGAAAATTAAGAATGATGGGAAAGCGTTATCCTATTCAACAAAACATCCACAGTCTGTTGTTCCATTACCTGAATCTGTTCCGGCTGCCGGCAATCAGCAAACTAAAAAGCAAAGCCGGCCACGCATTCACACTCCTCAGAGTTTGCAATCAGTTCCTTTTGTAACTACTCAAATTGGAGTGAATCTGTCAGAAGCTCAGATGCAGTCAGCTTTAATCAATGAGGATTTTAAACCTGATCCGGAGGCTGTTACGTTAACTAATCTGTTGTTAACAGTTCTTCCTGAAACTGCCAGCCTCTCGGCAGCAACAGTAAAGACAATAACACCGCTGACCGGGCCAGGCAAAACCTTTTCAATTCTTGCATTGGGCGGGCCCCAATGGGCAACCAAGCTGCTTGGGTCAAAAAGAGATCTTCCGGGAGATAAGCGCTATATCAGTTTCAGAAATAATGCTGAAAAACGAGCAGATGCATGGACTGCTGCTCTGCTGATCCAGGTTGATCTGGACAGGAACTTTTTTATCCGGACTGGGATTCATTATCACCGTATCCGGGAGAATATCGCCTTACGTTACATCCGTACACTGCTAAACGGTGAAATTACCGATACGGTAATTGGTACAAAAATTCCCAATGGTGACCCTGATGCTGTTTTAGCACTTTCTGAAGATGATCAGTATAAAATACTGGCTGACTATATTCTCCAAGATGAGGCTACATATCAGTTTATTTCATTTCCGCTCATTGCCGGAGCCGGAATCAAATCTGGTAAGTTTTCATTTTATGCTACAGCCGGACTGGCTCTGAACTTCCGCTCATCTTATCAAGGAAAAATTCTGGCTCCTGATTCGGTTTATCTGATTAGCATTAAAGATGCTGCCGGATCACCGTTTGTACCGGTTACCGGGTTAACATTTATGACTTCTGCCGGTGTGAGTTACCTTTTATCTCAGAAAGTTGAATTCGTGATTGAGCCAACGTATGTACATCAGTTGCCTGATATTACCAAGTCCTCTTACCGGCTCTCACAGCGCTTTTATGGGTTTGGAATTCAGACAGGATTAAAAGTCAAATTCTGATTGTTTTTGAAAATCTGAAATAAGGAATGGCAGGTTCGTGAATGGCTGAAATGATCAGCAATGATTTTTTGCCATACACATTCAGATAAAATAGTCATTTTAACTCAAACGGTCCAGGTGTCAGCTTTACAAGGATCTGTTATTTGCAGCAATTCAACAGGTGATGCTTCCTGTTTATCCAAATATAAATTGCTCAGGCCCGTTATGCAATAATCACTAGACTGCATTCACAATGGTAAGGCATTCAGCTGTTGCGCTAAGAGGGTTCGTTCAGTGGTTGCTGTTGATCAGCAGGATCATAACGGTTGTACTAAAATTTGGTAAGACCTGGGGAAACGAATTGCCGGATTCAGGGCTTTTCAGCATCCTTGTATTTCCAGAGATAGAGGCAGGCATAAGAACGAAAAGGGGACCAGAGTTCTGCAATCTGACTGAGATTTGATTTTAACTCACTTTTATTCTCCGTATTAATCTGGTAGAGTTTTTTCATTGCTGCTACAATACCCCCGTCATCAACAGGAAAGACATCTTCACGCTGAAGAGCAAAAATTAAGACCATTTCAACAGTCCATCTTCCAACACCTTTAATTTCGGTCAGGTAGCTGATGATTTCCTCATCCGCCATTACTGACAATTTTTTATAGGACATACCCTTACTAACTGAAAATGCTGCAACATTCTTAATGTAATGGCATTTTGAGTTTGACAAGCCAACTTTTCGCATCTTTTCGGTTTTCAGGCTGAGGATCTGGTGATCAGTTGGAATTTTTCCATCAAACAGATATAAGAATCTGTTTTTTATGGTATAGGCAGCTTTAACCGATAGCTGTTGTGAAATAATACTTGAACACAGGTACCAGAAAATATTTTCATTCTTCATCAGCCGGATCTGACCATGTTGATTTATTATCTCTGTCAGCTTTTTATCTTTCTTTAAACGATTCAGGTATTTCATCGTTGTAATTATCGGGGCCCGAAAAATGGCATTTTTAATATAAATAGCAATCCGGTAAATACATGAGCCAGGAAAATAAGTACAACTATTTTTAGTTTACGGCCTGCTCTTACCTTGCTGGTTGCTTGCCTGATCAAAAAGATTGTTGAAGTTAAGAATAGTATATAGTTGCATACAATAGTCTGCCAGCTGAAATTACCATGGTAAGCTCTTTCACCTGTTTCAAAAAAAAGTATGTAGATCAAAAGAGCAATCAGAAAGTTTAGCCATGCATACTGCAGAAGTTTATCATTTAAAGCTTTCCTAGGCCAGACAGCTACTACCGACAGCGGATAGAAAACAGACATAAGCAAGCTGAGCGGGATATTCGTACTCCATATTTTCCAGGCTTCAAACGGATGGATTATAACTTGAGTAGCTGATCCCGAATAAACGTATTGATTAATCAGATATAAGGTTACTAACCCGCCCGTACAGATGAGAATCACAGTGATAAAGGATCTTATTATTCCATGATTAATCAGATAAAAAACCGGAAATGCAATTACAAAAACAAGAAAGTAACTGGGTTTAATTAATAAAGAAAGGACTGTTAAGAGCAGAAGGATAACTCCGTTTCTCTCAAATACGGATTGGCGTTGAGCTATAATAAAGTCAAATGACCTGAAAAACAGAAGAAGGGCTACCGGCATCAATGCAATGGTTGTTGAATTATGCCAGGTGTTTACGGGAATGTATCCCAGTGCCATCGTTGCACTGAATTTATAAACTAGATTCTGGCAGATGCAAAGTAACAATACCAGTAATGCGGCATTGGAGAGAAATCGCAAGGGCAGGGCTGTGGCTGATCTCAGATTATGAAAAGAAAGGAATCCGGCATATTTGTTCATTGCCTTAAAGGTTATCATGAATTTCAAAATAACCAGAGTAGCCAGAAGAGTGACTGCTGCAACATTCAGCAACAGTTGATTGCCCGAATTAAAAGAAAGCAGATTCAGTACGTGGAAGTATATGGAATACATTCTGATAGCAGGATCATCCAGATGCCAGCGTTCAATGAACATGACGTGAAGTGGGATGTCAACCTGAAACTGAATGATGCTGATTACTGCCCAGGCCGCCATGATGATCGCTGCTGTGGCAGGGTAGAGGTAGTTTAGTTCAGTCCGGTTCATTCAGGAAATGCAAATAAAGAACTGTAAAGCCAATTTTAGAGAAGAAGTATTATCTTTGAAATTAAAATGCTCTTATAATGTATGGCAATCGGTGAAAAACAGTTGGGCATTTGGCTTGACCGCCATAAGGCCAGGTTCGTAGAATTTAAAAATGATGAAATTACAATCCAGACTATCGAGTCCGGTTATGACCGTTATGAAAGAGTGGAAGGAATGGGAGCAACCGGTTCCAGGTTTGGAAGCTATTCAACCAATAATGAAAACCGGAAAAGTAATCGGCTGCAAACCATATTAAATAGTTATTACAAGCTCATTAGTGACCGGATTGTCGGCTATGATCATGTTGTGTTGATTGGCCCCTCAACCGGCAAAAACGAATTGTTTAATTACCTGCGGGATAACAAGCAATTAGCCAAGGTCCGGATAGAGATTCAAAACTGTGATAACCTAACCGATAATCAGCTAAAAGCGTTTGTTAGGGAATATTTCAACCGGGTCAGTTAGCTGGTATTACATGAATTTTATTTTACGGGCAGCAAACAGGCACATATACAGCAGAATCATTCCATGTCTGAATCTTGAAATGTTGGTTGAACCATAGGTTCGTTCACGATAGCGGATTGGTATTTCAACAATTTTAAGATTGAGTTTATAAGCTCCGAAAATCAGATCATAATCTCCAAAAGGATCAAAATCACCAAAAAACTTCCGGTTGGTGATCAACCGTTGATAATCTGTTCTAAAAATAACTTTAGTCCCGCATAAAGTATCTTTAAAAGATTGTTCCAGCAGCCATGAAAAAGCACGGCTGAAGAATTTATTCCCCAGCATATTTAAAAACCGCATGGCTTGTTTTTCCATTGGATAAACCAGCCGTGAGCCATTAATAAAATCACCCTTTGATGTTGCTATGGCATTATAAAACTTTTCCAGATCTTCAGGTGGAACCGTTAGGTCGGCATCCAGAATCATGAGAATATCGGCTTCAGCAATTGAAAATCCTTTTCGAACGGCATCGGCTTTGCCTTTGCCTTCCTGTTTTACAGCCTTGATTTTATATTTATTTTCATACTTGCTTTTAAGCTGCTGGATTTTCTCCCAGGTATCATCAGTTGAGTTTCCTTCAACAAAAATCACTTCCTGCCATTTTCCAAATTGAGGAATCCGGAGCAACCCATCTTCAATATTTCCACTTTCATTCCGGGCCGGAATGACAACAGAAACAGAGTAGGCCGTATGTGTCTCTTCGTGTTTGAGTCTTGAAGTTGGTCTTGCAAAAGCATATCCTGTGATTGACATCAGCCGGAATAATGGCAGCTTGCCGATAAATTTATTCAGAAAGGCCGACAGCAACGGAATGTAAACCGGGAAAATCATTCTGCCAGTCTGGCGATAGCAATCAAAACCAGAAAGCATTAACAGGTTACGCATATCATCTTTGGTAAGCCAGTTCAATAATGGCGATTTGGTTCTCATCCCGAGCCACTCAGCCAGTTTGAGTAAGGGTTCCCATAAATGATTATGAAAGGTGACAATGATTTTTGTCCGTTCATGACAAACATTATGAAGTTGTTCTAATACTTTTTGAATATCAGTTACATAACCGATCAGGTTTGAGAGGATTACTAGGTCATATTTCTGTTCCAATCTTAAGTCTTCAGCAGCCATCACTCTCAGGTCCAGACCAGGAAATTGCTTTTTTGCTTCTTTAATCATGGCTGGGCTGAAGTCAATTCCGGTTTTGCGGCCGGCTTTAATTTCATTTAGTAATTCTCCGGTTCCGCATCCGATCTCGAGCACTGAAAGAGTTTCATGAGAAAAATAATTACAGAAAAACGTAATATCATTCCAGTAATAGGAATGCCGTTTGCGGATACGGATTCGATCAGGGGCCAGTTTTTCAAAATATGACAGATACTGCACAGCTATTTTTCAGCATAAATTATGACAGACCCTGCAATCTCGCGTAAGCCCGGAATTCGCTCAATGGTTTTACCTATTGAATTGATAAAGCCAATCATCAGGGGTGGTGTTGCAGGATGCAGGAAATCATAAGGAAAGATATGGATATTGTTAAAGCCGGTTTCTTTTAAAAGTTTTTTAAATTGCCAACGGATAATGGCAGTTTCATCAGGTGAGTCACCCAGCCACTTTTTAATGAACGGAATATTCTTCTGAATGAAAATCTGCGGATTAAGCATATTCGGCTCAGCAAATACCATCCGGCCTCCGGGTTTTAAGACCCTCCTGATTTCAGTAACCGCTTTTTTTAAGTCCAGGTGATGCAAGACCGAACTTCCAAAAACTGCCTGAAACCGATTATCCTCAAAACTCAGACTCATCGCATCCTCAACTTTAAATCTGATTTGGTGATATTTCATTCTGGCAACGTTTAACAGGTCCTGTGAAAGATCAGTTGCCGTTATGTCAGCATGGGTAAGTTTAAAAAATTTATTTGAAAACAATCCGGTACCACAGCCGATTTCAAGAGCAGGCTCACCGGGTTTCAGATTGGAGTAGCTGGCCAGTAACCCGGCCCGTCTGTCCGCTCTGACTTTTCCTGCCGCGCTTTCCCAATTCCATACTGACTCGGCACCCTCGGCAAGCAGCTTTTTCCCATGCTCAAGTTCGTTTATAATTCGTTGATTCATTCAATATCGTATCTCATATAAATAGGCCGGCTCGGATTCACCAACCTGTTTGATCAGTTTCAGCTTCTCTGGGTATTTTTGTGCAATAGGGACAAACAGCCGATGTAAGGTGTTAATGACATAGCCATCCTTTTTTTTCGGGTTTCTTCTCAGGCTTGCAATTAATACATGGGTCACATGATCTCGTTTTAAAATAGCCAGGGTAGAATCCGGATCTGAGCTGAACACCGTATAAACCGGATAGAACTCTTTACCTCGTGCATAGATAAATGACATGGGGGCTTTACGTGAGGCAACCAGCGATTTCTCGGGAAGGCTGTCACCGCAGTAACGGCTTAACTTCAGAAAGTTTGACCAGTCATCTGTATAACCATAAAAGCTATCACCTGATAAATTATGCTTAAGAATACCGAGGTTATTAACTGCTTTACCCATTGTTTTAAATAGGCCGCCAAATGAAAACAGTATAACCATAACTGTAAAAATGGAGGTTCTGAGTATTTTCTGGCTGCTAAATACATAATAGATACCGCTATAGATCAGCATTAACATAAATGGCACGTACACCATCACCATCCTGGGCTGATCCCAGTTGGTTTGCAGAACAAAGAAAGTGAGACCAGCCATCACTAATGTATAAATCAGAGTAAACAATAACAAACGGTTGGAACGTCTGATGATTGCAAAAACGGACAGCAGAATTAAAATTGAAAAAATAAAAACCAGACCGGGGGACTAAGTTGTTGTATCATCACTTACCAATCCGGTAATCTGATAGAATCGCTTGCCGATGTAAATCATCGTGTTATCCGAAAGCCGACCCATGAATCCCCAGAAATGGTCTACACCTTTTGCTGCATTATAAGGATCTTTCTGTATCAGAATCTGATACTGATTGGAGAACTGACTGGTAGTTCCCCAGATCATAGACTTGGTAATTTCAAAAGGAATCCGGAAAAGAAGAAATGTACCAAGAACATAAAGCAGGGTTTTGTATTTTCGGATCAACAGATAAAATATGCTAACAGCCAGGATTGCTCCAATTGAAATATTCTTGGTAAGAGTCAGCAGAAACAGGGTAAATCCAATCCACACAAGTTCTTTACTGAATCCTTTTTTCGGATCAGCAATAGATTTATATATAAAAAGGAATAACAATGCCTGAAGAAAACAAAAGAATGCTTCAGTGTAAGTCTGACTGGAAAAGTAAAGGAAATAGCTGTTGGTTGCAATAAATAATAAAACTGCAAACAGAATACTTAGCGGAATGACTTTGCGAAAGGAATAATACAGCAAAACAATCTGTAAAAGATTAAAAACAATAGAAAATGATTTCAGGAGCGGAACATTCATTCCCCAGATTGAAACCGGAATACTTAAAAGCATCGGATACAACGGTGCTTTTACATTATAATAACTTTTGAAGTCTTTTGAAAATTTGAATGCACCTTCAATGTAATCTGAGTCATCATTGCCTTCACTCATCTTGACATCAAAAAGCATTACCGATAAAACGAAGGCCAGGCAGAGGCTAACCCAGAATAAAATCTTTTCATGCTTAACTGCAAATTTTTCAAAACCCGGAACAGCATCCAGAGTTCCTTTTTCGATTTTAGAAATTGAAACTGAGGATTTTTTTTTACTTGTTAAAACCATTTGCCATTCAAATAAACTTTTTTGAGTCAGCCAGAAATTTTTCCAGGCCCTTATCCGTCAACGGATGTTGCAACAAATCCAAAATGGGCTGGAGCGGGCAGGTGGCAACATCGGCACCCAGGCGGGCACATTCAATTATATGCATGGCATGACGAATGGAGGCTGCCAGGATTTCTGTTTCAAATCCATAGTTGTCGTAAATCAGCCGGATATCAGCAATCAGTTGAAGCCCATCACTGCTGATATCATCAATTCTCCCAATGAATGGAGAAACATAATTAGCACCTGCTTTAGCAGCCAGCAATGCCTGACCGGGAGAAAAGACAAGTGTGCAATTGGTCCTGATTCCTTTTTCCGAAAAGTAACGCAATGCTTTCAGGCCATTATTTATCATGGGTACTTTCACAACAATATTCTCGTGAAGTGAAGCCAGCATTTCACCTTCTTGAATGATTTCACTGAATCCGGTTGCCAGAACCTCTGCACTCACATCTCCGTCAACCAGGTTACAGATGTCAACATAATGTTTCAGGATATTGTCTTTCCCCTTAATTCCCTCCTTAGCCATCAGTGACGGATTGGTTGTAACCCCATCAAGTACACCGAGGCTGGCTGCTTCTTTAATCTGGTTCAGATTGGCGGTATCAATAAAGAATTTCATCCGGTAAAAATTTATCTGATGGCAAAAATGAGAAATTTATTTCCCTGAATGGCTTTGGGTATTTAAATGAATAAAAAACGGGTAAGCTACTTACATCGCACCGCTACGACCGCTTATCCTTGCTGCCTTCCGGCCCTGGGGAGGTTCACGGGAGCTGGTCGTATAAGACTTACCCACTGCAAAGATAAAAAAGTTCGGTATTTTAGCAGTTGAAACTCAACTTACAGATAAAAATTTTTCTTCTTCTCATTCTTATCCTAATCTCGTAGCACGCCTGATTCAGTAATGAAAACAATTCATGAATGGTTTATAGAATACGGACAAAGTCATGAGAATGGAAAAAATAAGGCTATTCATTTTATTTGTGTTCCATTCATTTACTTTAGTACACTTGGGTTACTTTCTGAGATTCCAAGTTTATCAATGAGCCTGTTGTTACCGGCTACTCTTTCCGGCTATGCTCATTTTGGGACATTATTACTTCCGTTTGTTCTGTTGTTTTATGTGAGGCTGTCAGTACCGCTGACTTTTGGAATGGCGCTGTTCACTTTAATATGCCTGTTTCTTATTGACCTGATGACCCGTGAAGGAATACAGGTCGGGCTTGTTTCACTTGTGATTTTTATTCTTGCATGGGCAGGTCAGTTTTACGGGCATAAACTTGAAGGGAAGAAACCTTCTTTTTTCAAAGACCTGCAATTTTTATTGATTGGTCCTGCCTGGGTTTTAAGTTTTTGTTATAACAAGCTTGGAATAAACTACTGACTTATTTCTGATATTTTTAGATTTGGCAACTCATGCGGATTCTGTTTATTGTTCCATATCCTGAGGGGAAAGCACCCAGTCAGCGTTTCCGGTTTGAACATTATTTTGAAGATCTCCGAAAGTTGGGTTTTCAATTTAAGATATCTTCTTTTTTTGACAACCGTACGTGGGACATCTTATATAAACAAGGTAATTTAGTTCAAAAAATCATTGGTCTGATCAGAGGTTATGGTAGAAGATGGAGGAATCTGTTGGAATGCCGACAATATGACTTTGTTTTTATTCATCGTGAATTTTCACCTTTTGGTCCGCCAATTTTGTTATGGATACTTACAAAAATTTCAACGGTCAAAATAATCTATGATTTTGATGATGCCATCTGGATTCCCAATTATTCGGAAAGCAATTCATTTACAAATTACTTTAAAAGATTCTCCAATGTAAAAACAATTTCCCGGTGGGCTTATAAAGTATCATGTGGAAATGACTATCTCTGCAATTTTGCAAAGTTGTATAATTCAAGGGTTGTATATAACCCTACGGTGATTGATACCGAACATCAGCATAATCGGATTGCCTCAACGGATAAACACGGGTTTGTAATCGGATGGACGGGGTCTCATTCTACGATCCGTTATCTGAATGATATTTTCCCGGTGATTCAAGAACTTGAAAGGAAATTCAGGTTTGAATTCAGGGTAATTTCCGATTCCCCGCCTGAATTGAGCTTATCCTCACTGAAATTTATCCCCTGGAAAAAGGAAACTGAAATTGCAGACCTGCTTGAATTTACAGTTGGTATTATGCCGCTTAAAGATGACCAGTGGGCGCAGGGCAAGTGTGGATTTAAGGCATTGCAGTATTTGTCGCTGGGCATCCCGGCTCTGGTTTCGCCTGTCGGTGTCAATTTCAGGATTGTTGACCATGAGGTAAACGGATTTCACTGCCGTACTGATGAAGATTGGAAGCAGGCACTGGTGAAATGTATGACAGATCAACTTCTGTTAAAACGGTTGAGTGGAGCCTGCAGACCCAAAATTGTGAATGAGTATTCCGTTAGTTCCAACCGTAAGAACTTCTTACATTTATTTGACTAATCCGAATTCAGAAGATTCCTTTTGAAGAAACTTTCCTGAATCCGGCCAGTCTTGAATACCGCGCTCCAGGTGGTGTATGATAGACCAGAATTGAATAAACATTCTCGGTTTCAGCGTGATTGCCTTCCAGTTCGGTGTCATTAATATGGTCTTCACCATCTTTCAGTACGGCATAGATATAATTGTAATAACCTTGTTTTAACAACAGGCTGCATTCATACATTTCTTTATCGTAATTATAGATCATTTTGGCCTGAGGAAGGATTCTCCAGTCAGTGAGAGCACCAAAAACATAAACTGTTGAATTTTCGAGAGGAGCCCCCATCAGTAACTGGAAATGGATACGCATGTACTCAGCTTCCAGATCAGCTTCCCGGCCTTCATAGATTGTGTTCAAAAATTTTCCATTAATGTCATCAATAATGGAATACTGTTCGGCTGCACGGCTTCTTTCAGGCTTAATCCAGGCACTCATTCCCAGGCTGTCTTCTCCAAACCGGGCCATATACTGATTCTGGAATTTATAACTTCGGGTATCAAAGGTTCTGAATTCATTGGTGCCATCAAAGTTATTCTCCTCATTGTAATTATAGTCCAGTTTTTTATCAATAATAAAAAGTGGTTTAAGACCAGAGATAGCTTTATCCCACCTGAAATTCTGCATGATAACTACCTTGATTTCTTCAAATGGATTCTGAACATTCAGCAAAGGGAAATCAAGGTTGAAGTCAACCTCCTGCCGGGCAAATCTTTCCTGTACTACCGTTGAGCGTTTTACAAGTGCATTAATCTGAACATTGTCTTCGTAATAAAGCCATCTCCGGGTCAGTATTACCTTCTCCGGATCATTGGTATCAAATACTTTCAGAATATAATTTCCGGGAAGCAGCGGACGGAGTTCTTCATTCGGGAAAATAAGTTCATAATGAACATAGAACTGATGGGTATTGAAAGAGTATTTGAAATTGCGGATTCGATCATCGGTGAATCCTTCAATGACCTGCGATTCGGGAATTGATGCCGGCTGCCAATCACTGTTGCATAAGATGAAAGAGTAGGAATAATCATTGGCATTTTCAGCTAATTCATCGAATGAGAGAATAAGCTGTTCACCGGAATTAAACAGAATGGCTGGGTCTGAAAGTTTTTGATCTTTCTTTTCAAGAACAACCGTTTTTACATTCGGGGAATAAATGTAATTGTCGTATCGAAAATAGAGGCTATCATAATAATCCTGTGCTGGCAAATCCAGGCAGGTTAGGAGAAAACCAGCCTGGAAGAGAAATAATAATGTTAAGTTAGTTTTCATGGTCAAGTTGAATAATCAGCGATTCCCATTCAGTATTTAACTGATTCAGATGGTTCTCAACAGTCTGAAATTCGGAAATAATCTTTTCTGATTTTTCTGGCTGCTGCATTATTGTACTGTCATTCATAAGCCGGGTAATTTCGTTTCTCTGGATTTCAAGTTTTGAAATCTGTTCTTCCAGTTTAGTTATTTCCTTCTGAATTTTTTGTTTGTTTTTCAACTGTTCTTTCCTCTGATGATGCTCATTAACTTCCTTTTTAGGCTTCTGAACAGAATGAGCCTGTTGTTTTAACCTGTTGTCAGCTAATTTTTTCCTGGTCGCCATGAAATATTCAAACGATTCATAATTACCGGGATGTTCACGGATCTTATTTTCTTCAATCCACCAGATTTTATTTGCAATTGCAGAGAAAAAGAAGCGGTCGTGCGATACCAATACAATGCTCCCCTGGTAATTTCTTAAAACGGAAGTCAGAACATTTACCGAACGCATGTCCAAGTGGTTAGTCGGCTCATCAAGAAGAAGAAAGTTGGCTTTGGATAGCATGGACCTGGCAAGTGCCACTCTTGCTTTTTCGCCTCCCGAAAGGACTTTGATTTTTTTGAAAACATCATCACCGGTAAAAAGAAAAGCTCCCAGTAATGCCCGAAGTTCACCATCAGATTTCAGCGGGTCGGCCTGTTGAAGCTCTTCCAGCATAGTTTGATTCAGGTTCAGGCTCTCTAGCTGGTGTTGGGCGTAGAATGTTTTTACCACGTTAAATCCATCTTTAAGATAACCGTCAAAAAATTCAGTACCTGCCAGCATTCTGAGTAAAGTTGATTTTCCTTTCCCATTTTTCCCGATCAGGGCAATCTTATCTCCCCGTTCAATATTAGCCTGAGTATTCTCAAATACTTTCAGATCGCCATAACTTTTTTCCCTGATGTCAATCCGTGCAACTTCACGGCCGGAAGTTTGGGGAAACACAAATCTTACTTTAATCGCCTGGTTATTGGTCTGAACATCCTCCAGCCGGTCAAGTTTTTCAAGCATTTTTATTCTGGATTGAGCCATTTTTGCTTTTGAAGCTTTTGCACGGAACCGGTTAATCAATTTTTCCTGTTCTTTGATAAATTTCTGTTGGTTATTAAACCGGTTTTGCTGAAGTTCCTGCCTGAGTTGCTTTTCTTCAAGATAGAAGGAATAGTTTCCCGGATAAGGTATCAGTTTCCCGTCTTCAATTTCAATGATGTAATCAACCACACGGTCAAGAAAGAAACGATCATGCGAAACAAGAATCAGGGTGCCGTTATACTCTGAAAGATATGCTTCCAGCCATTCAATGGAAGGTAAATCAAGGTGGTTCGTTGGCTCGTCAAGCATTAACAGCGATGGCTGGCGGAGCAGGATTTTGGCAAGCATGACCCGCATTCGCCAGCCTCCTGAAAATTCTTTAAGCGGCCGTTTCAAATCTTCCGTACTGAATCCAAGCCCTTCCAGGATCTTTTCAGATTTATGCTGAATAGCATAGCCGCCACCGGCATCATAGGCTGTTTGCAGATCGCTCAATTGCTGAATCAGCTTGTTGCTTTGCGTATGTTCCAGATTTTCAAGAATGGATTCTATTTCATCATGAATCCGGTTAATCTCCTCAAACGCTTCCATAGCGACATGAAGAATACTGTTACTGCTCTGATAAGACAGCAGGTCCTGATTCAGGAATCCAATCGTCATATCATTACTGCCGGTAAGAGTACCACTTTCAGCCTGGTATTCTCCGGAAATGATTCTGAGTAAGGTTGATTTGCCGGTTCCGTTCAGACCGATTAAACCGTATTTAGTACCATTCTGCAGATGCCATGAAACTTTATCAAACAATACTCTTGAACCAATCTCGTAAGTGAGATTATGAATTGCCAGCATCCGACAAAGGTAACTCCATGAAACAAGATGGAAAATC
>JADLBQ010000035.1 GCA_020847635.1 Bacteroidia bacterium | reverse complement strand
TTTTAAGTGGAAATCCTGCTGGTATCGGGCTTTACAGAAAGTCAGAATTCAGTTTTACTCCGGCTTTTGGTAATTCTACTGCTGACGGAAGCTATTTTGGCAAAACCAGCAATGAAAATAAATTTAATTTCAATTTTGGGAATCTGGGAATAATTTATGCCTATCCCAAAGAAGATTCGAAGAGTCCATGGAAAGGATGGGCATTTGGTATAGGATATAATAGGTTGAACAATCTGCATAGCCGAACCATGTTTGAAGGGGTAAATCCCAACAATTCAATACTTGATTCTTACATTGAGACTGCTAACGGTACAAATTATAATGATCTAGATAATTTCTATGAAGGATTAGCATTCAACACCTACCTGATAGATACCTTACCAAATACATCTTCGCAATATTTCAGTGCCATTCCTAATGGCGGAGCATTGCAAAGGGGTGTCAAAGAGTCAAGAGGATCACTTGGAGAAATGGTAATCAGTTTTGGTGGCAATTACGATAACCGCATTTTCTGGGGGTTTACTCTTGGTATTCCTTATATCCGTTATACAGAGGATTATCTGTATGAGGAAATTGACGAGAAGGATCAGATAAGTCAGACAACACCGGGAATTGACTCCCTGTATGCCAGTATTTTTAATTTTAAATCACTGGCTTATTCTTCAACATTAAAGACAACAGGAACGGGAATAAATGCTAAATTCGGATTAATCTTCAGGCCAAATGATTTTTTGCGTTTTGGAGTTGCGGTTCATTCACCCACCTACTATTCTATGCAGGATGAATGGTTGTACCAGATGAGTGCAAAATTTGAAGGCAGCCAACCTATTACCGAACAATCTCCAGTTGGGATGTATGGTTATAATTTGACGACTCCGTTTAGGGCTATCCTAAGTGGTGCTGTCTTACTTGAACAGCAGGCTATTTTCAGTATTGATTATGAATTTGCTGACTACTCATCAACCAGGCTGACAGCCGGTGATTATTCTTTTTCTGACGAAAACAGAATTATCAGGGAAAGCTATACACAATCGCATATTATCCGGGCCGGTGCCGAATGGAAATATGGAGTTTTTGCTTTTCGGGCTGGAGCCGGATACCGTACCGGATTAATGAATAGCACATTGTCTGATAGCAAAAGCGACCAGCATATGATCAGTTATTCTGCAGGTTTTGGAATCAGAGAAGAACATTACTTTGTTGATTTAGGTTATTCCTTAAGCACTAGTAACGGCTTCTACAGGCCTTATGAATTGTTATCAGCTATTGATACTGAACCCGGAGCTTACTTTAAAACAAAAGATCACAAACTCCTGGTAACTGTCGGATTCAGATTCTAATTCATAATCATCAATGCCCGTTTCCAAGTAATTGAGCTATGGGTAGATATCTACTGGAGTTGATGTAGCAGGAAATGTATTAAGATTACTCCGGGATTAGAATCAGATAAAACAAAATTAGCTATATCAGCTAATATAAAAAAATAACGTTAGCCGGATACATAATAGCCCTGTAAAAAGAGAGCTGATGATAGAGTCAATGCAATGTTTCTAATACAGGAAAACAAGTGACAGCTTAAGAAGGGTAACTCTTTAAATTGGATCAAAGCCTCATTATCAGGCATCAATGGGACAAGGCAAATCCCAAAACGAAACTCTCAGTGTACTTGCTTAAAACTCCACGTCCCGAAGCCCTTCTACCTTAAAAGATTTTTCTTTCGTTGTTGGCTAACTCATTCAAAAATTGTAGGTTTGCCTTAATTAAATTTCAGGATTCTGACTTTTATCAGTAAACGAAGAGTTATTTCTTTTTGACGCCTAAATACCGATTTTTCAACTACTAAACCTTCCTCTTATGCGTTACAAAATATCTTTTTTACGGGAAAAGAACTCAACTAATACTGTGCCTTTGCATCATCAAAAGCTGATTAACGATGCATTCGGACCGATGATTGATTCAATTACCAATAACCGTTTTGATTTTAATTTTTCATCAATAAAAGCTACATCAAAAGTTCAAAACGGCTATATGAAACTTCTTTCAGCTAAGATTACTATCTGTATCTCAGGCAGGAAAGATGATGAGGTTAAACAATTTGTTAAAAAGATATTTGAACACCCAAAACTGATCATTGGCCGTTTAACCCTGAAACCCAGAAACAAGGAATACATTCCCGACCCTGTATTCCAAAAAAGAATGCGTTATCTGTGTATTTCACCACTGGTGCTTAATAATCCAAATCTATCACCTGAAAAGGCACTTGAAGTTGTTGATCCGGCATCTGCAGAATTCAGTGATCTGGTTTATAATGCAGTAATCGAGAAAATGGAGAAAGCGGGCTTTGGGCAGGAACAGCTTAACCAATATGCTGAATTTGAAATTATTCCTGATAGTGAATACATCAATAAAGTTCATTACGAAGGGAAAAAATATGCCCGAAGTTATAAGAGCAGTTCTGGCCTGCCGATGACCGGATATTTACTGCCCTTCACCCTTCATGCTCATGAAGATGTACATCTTTTTATTTGGCAAACAGGAATCGGAGCTTTAACTGAAGAAGGCTACGGAATGTTGGATGTTGTTAGGTAATACCTTCCGTTAATTTGCCGGAGTAAAGGTTCTCTATGAAGCGAAGGCCGGTATTTATTTTTCTCATATTGCTGTTATTACTGGCTTCTGGCTTTGTTTTTATGAAGCTTTATTTACCTAAACTCATCTTTAATAAAATAGAAGAGAAATGCAAGGCGCAAGGATTCATCTTTACAGCTGATGAATGGAATTCTTCCGGGTTCGGGAGTATAATCTTCAGAAATCTACTTGTTACCGATACATTGACAGATTCACTCTTTTTTGTAAACAGCGGGCTATTCAGCATTTCATTCCGAAACTTCATGGATGGGAAGTCAATTGTCGGAATAATCAGTTTTGATAGCGTTATCACATCAATCTTTATTCAGGAGGATATATCCGGTAAGCCGGATTCTACTGTAAACAGTAATGAGGTTACCATGCGTAACTATTCACAACTTGCGAATCAGCTGATTCGTAAAACCAGATTAATTCCTGAAAGCATTCATATAAAAACAGCAATTCTCAGTCTAAAAACAGGCAATGACGCATTTAACTATTTTATCAGGGATTTATCATGGGAATCCAATCACCTTAATGGATGGTTCTCGGTAAACAGCCCATCCTGGTTTCAATTATCGGGTGAACAAATTAAAAAGGGAGCCTTTAGTGCCAGCATAAAACTACTGAAGAGACCGGAAAAGATGCTACGGACAGGTCATGACAGTACTGCACTGGCTTTCCTGTTTGATTCTCTGTCATTGCGGATTTCATCAGATCAGTTAAATGATAAGAAGTGTTCCTTTACATCAAGATTTTCACTTTCAGGGTTACAACTTTACCACTGGCGAATTTCTCGGGATCCAGTCAGTATAAACTATTTTGAAAATAATTTAAAATTTGACTTAACTGAAAATGCGATTCATGTTGACAGTAGCTCATCCCTTTTCATTAATACAATTAAAATTAACACAGCAATTAACTTTATCAATAAGAACAGCAAATACCTTGATATGAGCCTGATAATACCTGTGATGCCGGCTCAGGCCTTTTTTGAATCACTTCCATCCGGCCTTTTTAACACCTTTACAGGGATGAAAACAGAGGGAAGTTTGTCTTATAAAATGCACTTTAGCTTTGATTCTTCAGCACCAGATAGTCTTCATTTTGAATCAGACCTTGGGCACAATAATTTACAGATCAAAAAGTTCGGAGCTGTAAACCCATATTTACTAAATCAACCATTTGAATATTTAGTCTTTGAGAAAGGAAAACAAATCAAAACGATCGAGCTAAGTGATACTAGTCCAGTCTTCACCCCGCTCAGTAAGATAAGTCCTTATCTCATAAATTCTGTACTCATTTCTGAAGATGGTTCATTTTATAGTCATCTGGGTTTTAATGAAGATGCATTCAGACAAAGTATAGTTACTAATATTAAGGAAAAGAGATTTGCAAGAGGTGGCAGTACTATATCAATGCAACTGGTTAAGAATCTTTACCTTGGACGGGATAAGAATATTTCCAGAAAAACAGAGGAAGTTTTATGGGTCTGGCTTATTGAAAATTTCAGAATGGTATCAAAGGACAGGCTACTTGAAATTTATCTGAATATCATTGAATGGGGACCAGGAATATATGGAATCAGTGAGGCTGCTGATTATTATTTTAAGAAGAAACCCCAGGATTTAAATCTGGCTGAAAGCATTTTTCTGGCAGGAATAATTCCAAACCCAAAATATTTCAAATATTCGTTTGATATGAATGGAAACCTAAGAAATTATTTTCAAAACTTTTTCAAAGTTGTTAGTACCCGATTATTAAATAAAGAGAAAATTACAGAATCTGAATATTCTTTACTGAGAACTGAAATTAAATTGACTGGTAAAGCATCAGAACTGATTGCGCCATCCGACAGTTTGTCTGATTTTAAAGGCCAGCCGGAAGATAGCGGAGATTGGCTTCAGGATTAGAATTTCTGGATAAGAAATGCTATCACTTCAACAATGGTATAAAAGACAAGTATCCCCGATACAATCAGTTTCAGACCTATTGAAAGTAACGTACCGAAAACAGTTGCCCCACCGGAAGAAAAGGCTTCTGACAGGCTTCGCCCAGCAATCAGATCACCCAGTATGGCACCGGCAATAAGGCCACCAATCATCCCAACTGGAGTAAAAAAGATACCCACTAACATTCCAACAATGCTCAGAATAATTCCCTGACGCGTTGCTCCGAAACGTTTTGCAGTCCAGATGGGTAGGTAGTAATCCAGAACAGAAACAACAATAACAATAATAAGCCAGATTACCAGAAAACGTATCGAGAAAGGATGAAATGCCCACTGCAAGAACCACAATGCAAGATAGCTGAATGGCGGACCTGGCAACCCGGGCAGAATGCATCCGGCTATCCCTGTAATACAGAGCAGCAATGCAATAATAATCAGAAAATAGTCCATAATTTTAACAAATCAGAAGACTGATAAGGTCTTTTCATTGATGTCAAGCAGCTGATCAATCCGTGCAGAGTTGTCATTTATATTTTTAAGAAGTGATTTTACTTCTTTAGTGCCATGTAGTTCATCGCCTGCATTTTGAATGACCTCCTTCATCACAATAAAGTCATCATGAAGAGAAGTATTTAAAAACTGCAGCTGGGTTATTAATCCGGCATACATTCTTGCATTGGTATGGTTGGGATAGATGTCTTTGATTTTATTCCTGCTTGCAGCAATAATTTCTTTAGCGTTCACTATTGATTTTCTTAACCTTAAATAGAAAAATGCGAACAGGGCGACCAGTATAAGAGTAATTAAGGTACAATAGGAAATGAAATGGGTCCTGAGATTTTCAGTGGTCCGGTAATTCTCATTTAATTGGCTATGTTGATTTTGAAGATGACTGGTCTTCTTATTGATTACAGAAATTGCTTGTTCAAAACCTGCCCTGACAGAATCGAGGGAATGCAGTCTTGCCCTGCGCAATAATTCATCCTTTAGTGAAATGTATTTTACATAAATGTCATAACCGGGTCGTATATATCTGCTTTCACGGAAAGCAATTGCTAACTGGAGATAAGCCTCTGCATAAAGTTCTTGTTGTGAGACTGTAGTTAGCTTGTCAAATTCAATCTCGCGTAACCTGATCCGAATTTCATTTAACTTTTCAAGGTTATTATAAGCAGTCCGTGCTTCTAATGCTAATTGTTTCAGTTCTTTCTCACTGCTGAGAGCAGTATGCTGAGCATCAGCTGCAGACAACAGAAGGAAGAATAGAAATAAGAACCAGCAGGTAATTTTCATAAACTATCTGTTAAAAGGGAACTTGATTACAAAATCAGTTCTGTCATTTACATCGGATTCAATAATAACTTCAGCTTTATGCTCTTTGTTTAAAATACGATACGCTTCAGCCAGGCCAAGGCCTGTATTAAATGGTTTTTCCCTGATTGTAAAGTATTCATCAAAAGCATGTGTAGCCTGCTTCTGATTAAATCCATTCCCGTTATCACTTATGCGTACCTGAAGAAAGCGAGGCAACTTTCTGGATGTTACTTTCAGATGTGGTTTAAATCCTTTCTGACCATCCTGACACTTCTCAGCAATGGATTGAAAGGAATTGCTTAGCAGATGGAAAAATGCAATTCGCAATGCTGCTGGTTTAAATTCAAAATCAGGTAAAATCTTTTCCAGGTCTTTAGTAACCTTACAATTAAAATCCTTCCACTCTGATTTAACCCAAAGCAGGGAAAGTGGGATTATGTCATCCAATAATAGATTTAGGTTACTTGTCTGCATTGTTGTTTCAGCCTCTGAGAAGAAAGACTGAAAATGATCAATACTCTCAACAGCATGATTGGCAGATGCTGACAAATGAACAGAACGATCTGAAGCATCTGCCCATTGAGGCTTGAACAAATCTAGCGTAACACAAATGGATTTGAATTTATCAAGCTGATCCGTGATTTGCGAACTGATCCCAGACAGTGAATTAAAAGAGAACCTGACGTCTTTAACTGCCTCATGGAACCCTGCAGCCTTAATATTATAATTTTCGATGAACTCTACTGATTGCAAAGTCTTCGCAGCTACTTCAGTTTCCTGCTTTTTTCTCTTCTTAATCAAATTCAATACTAAAAGGCCTATCCCGGTTATAACAATAAAATAAATTGCAGCATTTCTGAATAATCTGGTCTTTTCAGTATCTAGCATTTCATTCTGATCTTTAAAACTCCTGATAGATTGATTCAGTTCCAACACCTTGTTTTGCTGACTGGCTAAAGAATCTGCATATTCCATTGAGATACTTGCAAGTTCGGCAGCAGCAGAATCAGCAGTCAGCTTATGTTTTAAAGCAGCATATCTGACAAGCGCTTCAAAGGCAGCTCCGTTTCTGAATGCTTCATAATTTTCCTCTGCTTCCTTTTTTAGCTCATGCAGTCTTGAGTGATTACTCTGTGTCAGTGTATCAGAACTCTGACTGCTGGCAGGAGAAACTCCGAGTAACAGCACTATGAGGGCAGCAGTTCTTAAATAAAACATACGGATGCTTGCTAAAATAGCCATCAGCCTTTCTGTTTAAAGAAGCAGATCAATCTGGTTGGCATAAATATTAACATTTAAAAGTGAATTGCATTTACAGATCTCCTTCAAGTGAGAATGGGATTTTTTTCCTGAAAATAAATTTACTGATCACTACATTTCCTGTTGTTTCCCAGTGAGATGATACCTGCCCCTGCAACAGCATTCCGCCAATACCCTTTAGATCCGGATAAGCTTCAAAAGGAATCGAAATGTCTGCCTGAGATGCAATCCGGGTTTTTTTTGTTGTTTCAATCGCTGATATGGGTTGTTTGCCTAAGAATACATTAGCAGAAAAAGACTTAAGAGTTACACCAAAAGAATTTGGATTACTGATTACTGCACTAAATGAAACGGCCGGCTTAGTACTTAATGTTTTAACTTTAAAATCATCAAAGCGTTTTACTGTAATTGGCTTAACAGGTGAACAGGAAGTCAATAAACCAGCTAATAACGCCAGAATGGAAAAAAGGTTGAAATTCTGCATCCGGCAAATTAAACAGTATCCGATTAATAAACCAATTGAGAAATCAGTTTATTTCATCAGCATGATAAATTCATTCAGAATCATACTGGTAGCACCCCAAATTTTAAGATTCCGATAATTCAGACAAGGTGCATTAATCATTCCCCTCATTGTCTTAAAATTATCATTTTGCTTTGTGAAATGAAGCAGAAAGTCATCTAATTCAATTTCAAAAATGGTTTTGACCTCATTTTCCTGTCTGATAAAATGCTGCTCTTCAGCTGTGAAAACCAGAAAGGGTTGTACCGTAAACCTGCTTACAGGGATAAAGAGAGATGTAAGTTTTGCTAAATGAAAAATCTCCCCTGCTTCAGCATTAATTTCTTCCCTGGCTTCTCTCAGTGCAGTTGTCAGTAATTCTTCATTGTTTTCTGATTTACCTCCCGGCAAACTAATCTGCCCACCATGAATGCCTTTTTCATCTCTTTCAATTAGCGGAAAATACAATTTGTTGTTTTTCTGGTAAAGCAAAAGCAGAACAGCACTTTTTTTAAAAGAACTTAAATCTGCAGGTGGACTGATCAGGCGTTTTCTGTCAGGAGGGGCCATCTCAAGGTGAGCTTGCAACCCGGGTAGTGAGTCATTGTTTGCATAAGAAATAATACTTAACAACTGACTACTATCCATTTATAATCCAGCTATTTGCTTGTCTTTAGGATACTTTACAGAAAATGATATTCGCTTTTTAGTTTGCTCACCGGGTTGAAGTTCCAGTTTCCATGTTAATTTACCACTCTCCTTATTCAGGTCTGCTCCGGATGTTTCAATTATTCTAACTTCAATGTCTTTGTTTTGTGAAACAGGGAGCTGATCCTCAATATCCAAAGAAATGGGTCTACTCTTATTATTTTTTATAACTAAATCAAAGGTAAGCGTTCTGAGGCGGTTGCTTCCAAGAAACTGATTTGAAGTGAGTTCCCTAATCTGTTCTCGTTTAACTGCAATCCGCTTATCGCGGCCCAGCGCAACCTGCAATGTATCATTAGTCACAGCAGGGTTAATAAATGTTTCACCGGTATAAGCCCCGTCATAATAAACTGCTGCCCGGCCGGGTAACATATTTAACTCCTGCCATCCGGTAATATTTGCAACTACAAATACATCTGTTTCCATCTTGGGAACTGAAAAATATTTTTGTGCCGATGTAAGCATTGCCTGCCTGATCTGTAATAGATATTCTTTTCCATCTGAGAGAATATCATAAGGAATTTCAATATCATAAGTATTGAAAATGTTATAATCATTAACCAGTATTTGTTGGTCTAATGAGGTTGCTTCCAAATTCTTCTCACCAGATGAATCTAAGTCAGGCCTTCGCAATTCTTCCACCCCAGAC
>JADLBQ010000034.1 GCA_020847635.1 Bacteroidia bacterium | reverse complement strand
CATCCATAATTTCGGCAACTCCGGCTTTATTATCAGCTCCAAGTAAAGTGGTGCCGTCAGCTGTGATAATATCATTGCCGATCTGGTTGAGAAGCTCCGGATGACCTTCAGGTGTTAACACCTGAGTTGTATCTGCAGGAAGCGTAATATTTCCACCCTGATAATTTTTATGAATTACCGGAGTTACGTTTTTTCCTGAACAATCAGGAGAAGTGTCAACATGAGAACAAAAACAGATAATCGGAACGTTTTTACCGGTATTTGAATGGATGGTTGCATACACGTAACCGAAGGAATCAAGATGAGCATCTGTAATACCCATTTGCTTAAGTTCTTCCACTAATATTCGAGATAAATCCTTTTGTTTTTCGGTTGACGGAAATGTTTTTGATTCAGGATCTGACTGAGTATCAATTTTTACATAACGAAGAAATCGTTCAGTAACGCTATGGTTAATAGTAAGCATTCAGCAAAGAAAGGTGTTTTTAAGAAGCAGATAATGGATACCTGTAACAGGTCGGTTAAAGCAAAGCTGTCAATGGTAATCCAATTTCGATGCAAAATGTCATTTTACTCCTGATGCTGACGGATCAGCTGAAGAAGCATTTCGGCACCAACAACTCCGCTTTGCCGCCAAACCGGATTCCCATTTTTAAATAAAATAAGTGTAGGGACTCCCTGAATTCCAAACGAAGAAGAAACCAGTTGATTCCGGTCAACATCAACTTTTAAAATTCGTATCTTCTCAGCAGCTTTGGCTTTGACTTCTTCCAGAATTGGTTTCATCATTTTGCAAGGGCCACACCATTCAGCAAAAAAGTCAACCAGGACCAGTTTTTCTGATTTGATAATTTCTGAAAACGTTTGTTGTTTTTCCATGGTATTCATAATTTTTTTGTTTTTATGCTTTTAACAATGTTTCTTTCAGGATGATGTAAATCCCCATGATCAAAATGAACCATCCGAATGCTTGTTGCAGCTTGTGGCCGTCAAATCTTTTCCCAATTCCGATACCTGCAAAAATTCCACCAACTGAGAACAATGTGAAAATCAGTAAGAAAGGCCAGTTCATTGCCATTCCTGACTGCAGGTCACCGGTAAAGCCAATCAGGGATTTCAATGCAATAATCATGAGTGAGGTTCCAATAGCCCGCTTCATCGGAACCTTTGCCAGGAGCACAAGGGCAGGGATAATCAGAAAACCGCCACCTGCTCCGACCAGACCCGTCAGAATACCGGTACCGATACCCTCTAATCCGATTAACGGAAGATTTAAGGTTGCATGGTCAGGCTTTACCGGTGCTAGATCAGATTTCCGTTTTATCATCGAAACGGAAGCAACAATCATAAGAAGTGAAAATAGTAAGAGCAAAAACAAACCTTTTGAAACCGGATATGAAGCTACCTGAAAAACCGGATCTGTTATTACAGGCATTATCCAGGCGCGGGTTGCATAAACAGCAGCAATAGATGGAATCCCAAAAACTGCAACCATCTTCCAGTTTACCAGATTTTGAATGGCATACCGAATGCCGCCAACCAACGCAGTTGAACCAACTACAAACAAGGAATAGGCAGTAGCAAGAACCGGGTCAATTCCTGCAATATATACGAGTACAGGAACAGTTAATATGCTTCCTCCTGCACCTATAAGCCCCAGTGAAATTCCAATAATTCCGGAAGTGATGTAAGCCAGCAGTTCACTCATAATTTACATTTCGACATACAATCGAGCAGGTTAGAAATATTCGGATCTTTTAAACTGTAAAATACATACTGGCCTTCCTTTATAGAGCTTAATATTCCTTTGTCCTTCATCTTAGTCAGATGATGTGAGAGCATACTCTGTTCAACAGGCACCGAAATGTGTTGTTGAATTTCAAAGACATTCAACCGGTTACGGGCCTCCAGCAAGGCAATAATTTCAAGCCTTACCGGATGACCTACCGACTTGAGTACTTCTGCAATTTTGTGAAGCCGATTTGCAGGAATTTTATGACTTGTCACAGGTTTAAAATGCAAAAATATGAATATATATTCATATAGCAATATATCGAAGGTTGACCGGGCTTAATCAGACAGCTCTGTCTGCTTTTGCTGGCCTTCGATAAGGGGAATTTCAGAACATGTTAAAAGACTTGGATTTTAACGTTCAGTTTATATATTTGCGCTCCGTTTTAAAAATCTGATTTTCATGGCTTTGATAACCAACCGATTGTTAGTCTTCTTTGGGCTGATTGTTCTTTTATTAAATCCGGTGAAGGTACAGGCAGCTGTCGATAAAGGTGAAATGATGGAGTTTGAAGCCGGTAAAAATATAATGGCCCATGTGGTTGATGCCCACGATTGGCATTTGTGGGGCCACAGTTCAATCCCTCTTCCTGTCATTATTTACTCGAAAGCTCGCGGACTTGATGTTTTTCTGAGTTCGGCCTTTCATCATGGCGAAATGACATGGAAAGGGTATATGCTGAATAAGGATAAAAAAGTAGTAGCAGTGAAAGAAATGGAATCTGTTCCTGCTGAACAGGCTACCCTTCATGAAAAACTAACACCCCATCTATGGGATTTGTCCATTACCAAGAATGTTACTTCATTAATCATCAGCATTATTTTACTATGCCTGATTTTTATTTCAGTAGCCAATACGTATAAGCGGAATCCGAATCGTCCTCCGCGGGGATTGCAGTCTTTTCTGGAGCCTATCATTATTTTCGTCAGAGATGATGTAATTAAGACCGGAATTGGTCCTAAGTATGAAAAATATGTTCCTTACCTGATGACTCTGTTTTTTTTCATCTGGTTTAACAATATGCTGGGGATCATTCCATTCTTTCCGGGAGGAGCCAATCTGACAGGAAACATTGCAATTGCAATGACAATGGCAGTACTTACACTGATTATAACTTCACTAAGTGGTAATAAACACTACTGGCAGCATATTTTCGCTATGCCGGGAGTTCCTAAATGGGTTCTTATTATTCTGACTCCGATTGAATTGATGGGAGTTATCCTGCGACCTTTTGTTCTGATGATCCGGTTATTTGCAAATATTGTTGCCGGTCACATCATCATACTCTCGTTCTTCAGTCTTATTTTTATTTTCTCAGAGAACGGAGCTAATCCGGGGGCCGGATTCGGAGTCGGAGTTGTGTCATTAATTTTCACGGTGTTCATGACCAGTCTTGAAGTTCTGGTTGCAGCACTTCAGGCCTATATTTTTGTATTTCTCTCAGCCATCTATATAGGTTCGGCAGTTGAAGAAGCACATGATCATGGAGTGTCACATGAGAGTATTTAATCAGAAATTTTAAACAACAATCAATATGTTAACATCAATTCTTTTGCAGGCAGGAGGCTTAGAACAGGCATACGGGCTTGCAGCAGTTGGAGCAGGATTGGCTGCTATCGGAGCAGGTATCGGTATTGGCCGTATTGGCGGTAGTGCATTAGAAGCAATTGCCCGTCAGCCGGAAGCCGGAGGAGATATCCGTAACAACATGATTCTTGCTGCTGCGCTTGTTGAAGGTGCTGCCTTCTTCGCAATGGTAATCGGACTGTTGGTAACGCTGAAATAATCAGTGGTAACGGTTCAAACAACAATCTGCTTTGCAGCACCTGGCTGCAAGGCAGATTTTTTAAAAATAGAATTAAAAAATGAATTAACATGGAGTTAGTAAAACCTGAATTTGGGCTGATTTTCTGGATGACAATTTCATTCGGAATTCTGGTATTCCTGCTAACTAAGTTTGCATGGAAGCCAATCATGAAGGCGCTTAAAGACCGTGAACAATCAATTGAGAATTCACTAAAGTCAGCTGAAAAAGCTCGGAGTGAGATGGCAAATCTGAAAGCTGACAACGAAAAGCTGCTTGTTGAGGCTCGGAATGAACGCGATCAGATTCTCAAACAAGCCCGTGATACAAAAGATCAGATCATCAATGAAGCCCGGGGAAAAGCAACAGAAGAAGCTGACCGGCTAATTAAAATTGCAAGAGAATCCATTCACAACGAGAAGATGGCTGCCATTACAGAATTAAAGAATCAAGTGGCTAATCTTTCAATTGAAATTGCAGAAAAGATAATCCGCCAGCAACTTGCTACTGATGAGAAGCAGAAAGCGCTGGTTGTGGAAATGCTGAAAGATGTTAAACTGAATTAGAAGTTGAAAAAATGAATGACTCAAAGTTATCACGCAGGTATGCAAAATCATTGCTGGATCTGGCAGCAGAACGAAATGAGACCGAGCTCGCTTACAACGATTTAAGCCTGATTTATGCTACCATTAAATCCAGCCGTGACCTGGCTTTGTTTTTTAAGAATCCAATCATCCATACCGATAAAAAAATAACCGTTATTGAGAAATTATTCGGGGCTAACGTGTCAGCACTGACACTTTCATTTCTGAAGATTATTACTTCAAAAAAGCGTGAATCTCATATTGAAGGGATTTCAAGAAGTTTTATTCATATGTATCGTGAAATGAAGGGTATTACAACAGCACTGATTCTGACTCCGGTTAAGCTTGATGATTCAGTAAAAGCAGAGCTTCTGACCTACCTGAAATCAGAAACCAATAGAAAAGTGGAATTGAGCGAGCAGATTGACCGTTCGTTAATTGGTGGATTTATACTCAGATGGGGTGATAAGCAGGTTGATGCCAGTGTAAGCCGTAAACTGAGATTATTGAAAATGGATTTTAGCCAGAATCTGTACCTTAAGGATTATTAAATTTCATTATTTAAATAAAACAATTAAAAATATAATACCATGGCAGAAGTAAGACCAGATGAAGTATCAGCCATATTGCGCCAGCAATTAGCCGGCTTTCGTACTGCAAATGAACTTGAAGAAACCGGAACGGTGTTACAAGTAGGTGACGGGATTGCCCGTTTGTACGGGCTGACCAAGGTTCAGTCAGGTGAACTGATTGAATTTGAAAACGGCTTACAGGGTGTCGTCCTTAATCTGGAGGAAGACAATGTTGGAGCAGTATTGCTTGGCCCATCAAGTGATATTCGTGAAGGAGATATTGCAAAACGTACTGGTAAGATTGCCTCCATTAAGGTTGGAGAAGGCATGCTGGGACGTGTAGTTGATGGTCTTGGAAATCCGATTGACGGTAAAGGCCCAATTCATGGTGAACTGCTCGAAATGCCGATTGAACGTAAAGCTCCGGGAGTTATTTTCCGCCAGCCGGTTAACGAACCATTACAAACCGGAATTAAGGCCATTGATGCCATGATCCCAATTGGAAGAGGACAGCGTGAATTAAATATCGGAGACCGTCAAACCGGTAAGACCGCGGTAGCTATTGATACAATCATCAATCAGCGTGAGTTTTATGAGGCCGGTAAGCCTGTTTTCTGTATCTATGTTGCTATCAGTCAGAAAGGATCAACCGTTGCCAATATTGTTAAAACACTTGAAGAGCGGGGGGCAATGCCTTACTCCATTGTAGTTTCTGCTTCTGCCTCAGACCCTGCTCCGATGCAGTTTTTTGCACCCATGGCCGGGGCTGCTATCGGTGAATATTTCCGTGATACAGGTCGTCCGGCACTGATTGTTTATGATGATTTGTCAAAACAGGCAGTTGCTTACCGTGAAGTATCATTACTACTTCGCAGACCTCCCGGTCGTGAAGCATATCCCGGAGATGTCTTCTATCTGCACTCCCGGTTGCTCGAACGTGCTGCCAAAATCATCAACTCTGATGAAATTGCAAAGAACATGAATGACCTACCTCTGTCGCTGAAAGGGAAAGTTAAGGGGGGCGGCTCACTTACTGCATTACCAATAATTGAAACTCAGGCTGGAGACGTTTCGGCTTATATACCAACCAATGTAATTTCCATTACAGACGGCCAGATATTCCTTGAAGCAAACTTGTTTAATGCCGGTGTACGGCCTGCAATTAATGTCGGAATTTCAGTATCGCGTGTCGGAGGAAATGCTCAGATTAAGTCAATGAAAAAAATTGCAGGAACTCTCAAACTGGACCAGGCGCAGTACCGCGAACTGGAAGCATTCTCAAAATTCGGGTCTGATCTTGATGCTGCCACCAAAGCAACTCTTGAAAAAGGAGCACGTAATGTGGAAATTCTCAAACAGCCACAGTTTACTCCATACCGGGTAGAACAGCAGGTTGCTATTATCTATTGCGGAACCAAAGGTCTGCTGATGGATGTCCCGGTTAACAAGATTAAAGATTTCGAACATGATTTTCTCCACCTGTTGGATGCTCAGCATAAAGATGCACTCGAATCGTTGAAAAAAGGTGAATTAAAAGATGAAGTGCTTGCAATTATTGAAAAGATTGCAAAAGAACTTTCGGCTAAATACAAAAAATAAAGAACCAAGAACAGCATAAACACCGGAGGAACAGAGAATGGCAAGTCTTAAAGAAGTTCGGTTACGAATCGCATCAGTCAATTCAACACAGCAGATTACCAAAGCAATGAAAATGGTGTCTGCAGCCAAATTACGCAGAGCTCAGGATGCCATTATCCAGATGCGGCCGTATGCTTCCAAACTCCGTGAACTTCTAGAAAATCTGTCATCCAGTGTTGATGCCTCAGAGAGTGGTGGTTTTGCTGTTGTTCGTCCGGCCAATCGAATTCTGATTGTTGCTATTACTTCTAATCGTGGGCTTGCCGGAGCTTTCAATTCAAACATTATCCGGTTTATCAATCATACCCTGGAAGAAGAATTTGCTTCACAATTTAAGGCTGGAAATGTTAAAGTCCTGTGTATTGGTAAAAAAGCAACTGACTTTTTCAGCAAGAAACCGGCTCTGTTTACCCGTCAGTATAACGATGTGTTTAATAACCTGACATTTGAAAATGCAGCTGAGATTGCCAGCCGAATAATGGAAGAATTTTCAGCAGGTATCTATGACCGGGTTATATTAGTGTATAACCAGTTTAAAAATGCAGCTGTACAATATGTGGTTAATGAATCGTATTTGCCGATAACACCACCAGTAACACAAGATAAAATGCCGACTGCAGCAAACGATTATATTTTTGAACCCGATAAAGCAGCAATTGTCCAGGAACTTATTCCGCGATCACTGAAAACACAATTATTCAAAGCCCTGCTAGACAGTAACGCCAGTGAACATGGGGCCCGGATGACAGCTATGAGTAAGGCTACCGACAATGCCGGTGACCTTTTACATGACCTCAGGCTGCAGTATAACAAGGCTCGCCAGGCTGCCATTACCAATGAAATTCTCGAAATTGTTGGTGGAGCTGAAGCATTGGAGGGATAAGTCATTACGCGGTATCTTCGAAACATTAAGGGCAATTAAATTTGGGAACTTTGAAGGAGTAAGATAATTTTATCGTGTGTGTGAAAATAAACTACCTTTGCACATTCATTTTTTACAGGCACCTGCCTTCGCATTAGTTGATTCAGATTAAAAGTATACTTTTTTTCTAGTTCAGTTCAAGCTTTCAGTTGCCACATAAACATTAAAACTATTTAACATTAAAATTATTTTGTATGAACATTTTTGTTGGCAATTTAAACTTCAAAACAACAGAACAGGAACTTGGAGATCTGTTTTCTGGCTATGGAAACGTACAATCAGTTCAAATTATAACTGATAAGTTTTCCGGGCGCTCCAAAGGATTTGCCTTTGTTGAAATGCCTGATAAGGAAGAAGCCGAAAAGGCAATTGAAGGATTGAATAACTATAGTCTGGGTGATAGAAATATAGTTGTAAATGAAGCAAGACCAAAAGAAAGATCAGGAGATTTTAAAAGAAAACGTTATTAAGACCAGCCCAGGTATAAACAACCCGAAACTCCGGTTTTTATCGGACTAACTTATTGTTCTGTCTGATGACGGGATAAAGGCCAGGTTGCTTAGATCTGGTATAATTCCGTAGTAATTCCCTCTACCTGCCTCAGACAGTGATCCTGAAAGAATAAAGAATTAACTAAAAGAAAGAATCTAGGCTCCGGTAACTTTAAATACACAAGTTACATGGGATTATTTTGTTTTAAATAGCTCAGAAAAACCTGCAGATCCCTCAATACTAAAAATGAATTTTGACCATTTAAACATAATCCGGCCAATTACATCTGCATTAAAAGAAGCCGGTTATGCTGAAACAACGGAAATACAAAGCAAAGCAATTCCCAAGATCCTGGCAGGTAAGGATATTTTAGGATGTGCTCAGACAGGTACCGGTAAAACGGCTGCGTTTGCAATTCCACTATTACAAAGGCTGGAGGCAATAAAAAATCAGAGAAAAATCAAAGCTTTGATACTTGCTCCGACAAGAGAACTTGCATTACAGATTGAAGAGAATCTGGTTATCTTTTCGAAGTTTCTGCAAACGAAATGCCTGTCTGTTTATGGAGGTGTTTCTCAGGTAAGACAAGTTGCAGAACTGAAGAAGGGGGTTGATGTATTGATTGCCACACCAGGTCGGCTTTTGGATTTAATGAATCAGGGCTTTATTGATTTATCCGGAGTAGAAACTCTGGTTCTAGATGAAGCAGACCACATGCTCGATATCGGATTCATTCATGACATAAGAAAAGTTCTCTATAAAGTTCCTGCAAAAAGACAAACTTTATTTTTTACGGCAACCATGCCTGTAACAATCAGAAAACTCGCAAAATCAATTCTGCATCAGCCGGTAGAAATTACAATTACTCCCGAGTTGCCAACGGCAGAAACAATTAGCCAATTCGTTTACTTTGTTGAGAAAAAGGAAAAAGCTGAATTGCTGATTTCGTTAATAAAAAGTAGAACCATCAACAGTTCATTGGTTTTTACACGAACTAAATTCGGAGCGGACAAACTCGTAAGGCAGTTAACTAAAACAGGAATCTATGCAGCAGCAATTCACGGGAATAAAACTCAAAATACCAGACAAAAAGCATTAAATGATTTTAAGAAATCAAGAATCAGGGTGTTGGTTGCAACAGATATTGCTGCCAGGGGAATTGATATTGATGAATTGCCTTATGTAGTCAATTACGAATTGCCTCATGTTCCGCAAACCTATGTTCATCGAATTGGACGTACCGGAAGAGCCGGAAGAAAGGGAATGGCTATTTCTTTTTGTGATCTGGAACAACGCAATGAACTTAAAAATATTCAGCACCTGATTGGATTTAAAATCCCGGTAATGAAGAGAATGGCTTTATTGAACAACAACTAGTCTTTCATTGAAGTGTTATTGATTTTATAAACCGATATAAATCTGGTTCATATTTGGCAGGTTCTGTAACCGATAAGCCGGAATAATTAAGAAATATGATAAGGCTTGTTCACGGGAAGAACCAAGACTATACTCAGAAACAGTTTAATTGACTAAAAAATCAATCACGTGTTTTTGAACAAATTTAATAGCAGAACAAGGTGGGAAGGTTAGCAGTGTTTTAAGATCAGTTTAAAGAATTCGGTTTTTACTCTCCTTGAAAGCAGAAGAGGAGATTTAATTTATATCAGAAAGGCCCGAGCCAGATCAGAGATAATGAGTAAGCAAGTTACATTACTCATTAATAGAAACGTAATGATTATTGAAAATATCGGGTTAGAACAGGTAGTCTGAGTTAAATCCTTATACTCCGGATTATTCTCAGACCAAAGCATATAAAGTCGTTATTCACAACCCAGCCGAGCATCAATTAAATGTTGGGTACTCAACTGGGAAGTAAAGGTAATCCCGCAAAAGGTCAGGATTGATTTTCTGCCTTCAATAGCAGAATAAACTTCACCTGATGAAGCCTGAAATTCAGTTCCGTTTTCTATGAAACGGATCTGCACAGTTGAAGAATCAGCAACAGAAAAGACCGAAACCGGAAATCTATGATAACCTGCCGGCTTTTTATAACGATTACCAAAAATAATTTCAATGGATCCACTGTTATTCGCGGCTGTTATTCCAAAAAATCCACTGCTTCCGGAAGGCCCACAGGTGATACCGGAATAGAAATTCCAGCTAATCCCGTCAACTATGGCAGTATTGAAAGCAAACATTTCGCACGAATCATTGACTTGAATCACAATGACCGAATAAGGGCTGGTGCAGCCTGCCTGTTTTATTCGGCAAAAATATTGTCCATTATGAGAATAGAGAGCAGGATTGAGTTCAACATGCTGATCTGCTGAGTTAAATTCTTCAGGGCCTTTCCATTCATATGTTACATCAGGTTCTGCCGATGAGGCATTCAGCAACAGGACATCTCCTAAGTTAACAGGGCTGTTCGATGAAAGAAGGGGTGGACTCAGTGATAAACAACTCTCCTCAACCGTATCATGCTTATCATGGTGTTGCTCATCTTTTTGGCAGCTGATAAGTAATGCTAAAGACAAAAAAAATGTAATACCAGACCTGTTCACCTCGAGATTTATTACCTTTGTTCTCCTCAAATTTAAAAACTAAAATATCATGTCATTTAATTTACCAAAACTTCCATATACCTATCATGCACTGGAACCTCATATTGATGCACAAACCATGGAGATTCATTATGGCAAACACCATCAGGGTTATGTTAATAATCTTAACAATGCAATTGCCGGAACAGAAGCTGAAAAAATGAGTATTGACGATATCTGTAAAAATGTAAGTAAATTTTCAACGGCAATTCGTAACAACGGGGGTGGCCACTGGAATCATTCATTCTTCTGGCAGACAATGAAGCCGGGCGGAGGCGGTCAGCCTTCCGGAACTTTAGCAGATGCAGTCAATGCGGCATTTGGGTCTTTCGATGAACTCAAATCAAAATTTAATGCAGCCGGAGCCGGCAGGTTTGGTTCAGGCTGGGCATGGCTGATAAAAAACGCTTCAGGTAAACTGGAAATTTGCTCTACTCCGAACCAGGATAATCCTTTAATGGATATTGCTGAAGTTAAAGGAATTCCGGTTATCGGATGTGATGTCTGGGAACATGCTTATTACCTGCATTATCAGAACCGGAGAGGTGACTATCTTGCTGCTTGGTGGAATGTCATTAACTGGGATGAAGCAGCTAAGCGTTTTTCTTCCTGATTCAGTAATCTATAAAATGGAAATCCCGCTTGATAATCATGACGGGATTTTTTATTCGAAATTTTGAAACCGGAACACCTGGTATGGGTCAGTCAAAAAAAACAGTTACTACTGATGTTCTGATAGCTGGGGCAGGACCCTCAGGTACTGCATGTGCACTGGCACTGGCTGGCAGTGGAATCCGGCCGGTTCTGATTGATGCCAGGAATTTTCCAAGAGATAAAGTTTGTGGTGATGCAATTCCCCACCGGGCTGTGAAAGTCATTCGCGAATTAGCTCCTGAACTCTACAACAGATTAAAACAAGTGAAAACAATCATGCCATCGTATGGCTGCAGAGTATTTGCACCAGACAGAAAAATGATTGATATCTGTTTTTCAATGGAAGGGTACCTTTCTAGAAGAATTGATTTTGATGCTATTCTCCTGGAAGAAGTAACTGCTATGAACCAAACCCAATTTTATCCTTCGGAGGAAATCATTGAACTGAACAGGACTGAAAATGGAATGCTGACAGAAACAAACAATTTTATTTTTCATAGTCAGCTGATTATTGGTTGTGACGGGGCTCACTCCGAGGTCAGAAAGAAGTTCATCGGAAATGCAATTGATCCTGCCCATTACAGCGGGGCTGTAAGAGCTTATTACAGAAATATTGCTGACACACGGGAAGGAATGATGGAGATTCATTTGCTGAAAAATCTTCCGTTTGGTTATTTCTGGATTTTCCCGCTTGTAAACGGACAGGCTAATGTTGGGCTGGGCATGTTGAGTGAAAAAATTGCTGAACGGAAAATAAATCTGCGCAGAACCCTTGAACAGTTGATTGAGCAAGATGAGATCATATCAGGACGATTCCGTAACTCAGAAGCACTAACTGAAATTACAGGATTTGGATTACCCATGGGGTCAAATCCGGAAACGATTTGCGGTGAAAGGTTTATGCTTTGTGGAGATGCAGCCTCATTAATTGACCCGGCAACCGGTGAAGGAATCGGGAATGCTATGCTGAGCGGAATGTTTGCCGGATACCAGGCTGTCCGGTGTGTGAGGCACAATGATTACTCGGTATCTTTTATTCAGCCGTATCAGGATAAGGTTTACCAGAAACTGGGTGCTGAACTTCGGAGAAAATACAGGCTTCAACAGTTAATAGGTAGGCGGCCTTACCTGGCTTCTTGGGCAGTATCGCTTTCTTTAAGATCAGGCTGGCTCAGAAGAGAACTCCAGAAACTATTTTAATTCAGCGTGTTGGATAACACAGCAGTTATCAGTCAGCAAGAGCAGTATCCCATCCGGGTGATAAAACTTCATCCCCTTTGCGAATCACAATAAAGGCATCATTGAAACCTTCAGACAGGAATTTCTTTCTTACTCTGAGTGCATCAAGGAGCGATAACCCGCAGCCTGAAATTACAACGTGGATATCATTATTTTTTGATAAAATGGTTGCATCAGTAACTCCCCTTGACAGGTAGTAAGATAAAATCTGTTCGCAGGTCCGTTCCCGAAAAGCCCCCAGCTGAACAGCATAACTATTCTGGCTCATTTCAACCGAATCAGTTGCTTTAACAACATATCCGTTTGGTGATTTCCGGGAAAGGAGAATAACCAGGCAACTGTCATTTTTCTGAGTTACTGATAGAGTTATTGGTAGAAGTGACGTTTTGCCGTCAGAGAAAGAAACATCAACATGATTACAATACGGAACCACAATACTAAATGCACCACTGCTGTCAACCGGAGATGAGTACTCATTCATTCCTGCTTTTACTTTCAGCTGAACCAGATTGTCAGATTGAATGGCATGGGCAGCATCATAAAAGAATCCGTTTAAAGTAATGCTTGTTGCCAAAGTCTGATCTGGAGGCAGTGGGGCAGATGTAACAGGTTGTTGAGCATCTGTAACTTCAGCATGATATTTAGGCTGTGGAACTGGAATAGAGACCTCTTCTGTAACTTCAGTTGATTTTATTTCTTTCTTTAAAACATTGTCAACAACAGGCAAATGCTCATCAACTTCGAAAGGAAACGGAATTTCAAAAATGCCATACCGGTTAGTACCACTATTTCGGTTACTAACAATCAAAGCTTTTTTTTCTTTCTGTTCTGGAAACAGAAATACATCATCGGCTGGTGAATTTACCGGAATGGGTAATTGTTCAGGACAGGTCCATTGCCCGGTTGACAAATTAAGCCGGGTCTGGTATAAATCATATCCACCGATCGAATTGAAAGAATTACATGAAAAGTAAACGACTTGTCCGTTTTCACTGATAACCGGATTCTCAACAGCAAAAGGGAAGGGTCTTTCATAGATGGCTGCTTTGGCATCATTCCAGGATGAACTGTTTTTACGCGAGGCAATAAATAACTCTTTCCCGCTTTTTTTACCTGGACCTGAGTAGCACATCCATTTCTTGTTTTCATCAATATAGACATAGCTGCTGAACATTTCTTTTTTCCTGCCTTTCAGAATCTGTCCGGGAACTTCAATCAATCTGCTGACTGAATGGGATTCATTGTACATGGAAGCAATACGGGTCAGGCTTGTTTCATCCCGCTTTACAGTTTCAGTTTTCACTCCACGCTGATAGAGCCGGGCTGCTCTGTAACACATTTCAATCTGTTCATCCACTTTTAGTTCTGATACGTAAAGTTCATTTGATTTAAGCTTAAATTCCTCATAGTATGTAATGCCGGCTGCAAAATCTTCATTCAACTGAAAGGCTTTACCCAGAAAAAAGAAAACCAGAACCGGAGTCTTTATATCAGTTGCTGCAGTTTCAAGATGCCGGATAATTTCAACCCGGTTTCCTCCGGAATGAAGCAGGCAGACTCCATAGAAATAATGATTGGCCGGATCCAAGGTATCACTGCTGATAAGCTGAGCATAAAGAGGAGCCGCTTCGGCATACTGACCGGATATATACAGGTTATAAGCCATCTTCTTTAACTCTCCGTTATCAGCGTGCAGCATCAGAGAAGTTAGCAGAAACACTGTTGAAATCAGGCACCTCATAGTGACAACACTTAATAATTCTACGAATGAATGTTTGAGAGGTTGCAATACAGCCGGTACATTATTTTTACATTCGTGGCTAAATCAGATAATGAATAAAAAGCTTTTTCTGCTGGATGCAATGGCTCTCATCTATCGGGCTTACTTTGCATTCAGCAATAACAAAAGGATAAACTCGAAAGGTCAGAATACTTCGGCTGTTTTCGGATTTGCAACAACCCTACTGGAGGTATTAAAAAAAGAGAAACCGACTCATATAGCCGTAGTTTTTGATACGGCAGCGCCAACTGCCAGGCATGAAGATTATGAAAATTATAAAGCTAACCGGCAGGAAATACCAGAAGATCTGGCATGGTCCATTCCGTATGTTGAAAGAATGTGTCGGGCATTTAATATTCCGGTGATTGCAATAGATGGCTATGAAGCAGATGATCTGATCGGAACTTTAGCCAAGCAAGCGGAGAAAAAAGGATTTACAACCTTTATGATGACACCGGATAAGGATTATGGACAACTGGTAGATGAAAACACATTTATTTATAAACCCCCTAGAGCTGGTGGTAGTGCTCAGGTTTTGGGAATTAAGGAAATTCTGGATCGCTGGCAAATTAACCGGATTGATCAGCTGATTGACATTCTGGGATTAATGGGCGACAGTGTTGATAATATTCCGGGTATACCGGGTGTTGGTGAAAAAACCGCGATTGCTCTGATAAAACAGTTTGATTCAATGGAAAAACTGTATGAAAACACCTCTGCACTGAAAGGAAAGCTGAAAGAAAGAGTGGAGCATAACAAAGAGCTGGCATTTCAGTCAAAACGGCTGGCAACCATCATAACGGATGCACCGGTAGAATTTGATGAAGACCGGCTTAAGCTCCGTGAACCAGATGAGGAGTTGCTGAAACAACTGTTTGATGAACTTGAGTTCAGGAGACTGACTAAACAACTGTTTGAACAGGAAAGGGATGAAGAATTAAAACAACAGAGACCAGTTGTACAGCAAACCATGTTTGGGAGTTTTCACGAAGAAGAAATAGACAGGAGCAATGAATCGTCATTTCAAACCATTCATACGGTGAAGCACAGTTATAGGATTGCCGGTAGTATTGCAGAAAGAAAAGAATTGATTCAGGAACTCAAAACCTCAAAGCACTTTTGCTTTGATACAGAAACCACCGGGTTGGATGCAAATCAGGCTGAACTGGTTGGAATGTCATTCTCAATAAAACCTCATGAGGCTTGGTATGTTCCTGTTCCGGAAAACTATGAACAGGCAAGAAGTTTAGTGAGCGAGTTTAAATCCGTTTTTGAGGACAACAGCATTAAAAAGACAGGCCAGAATATTAAATATGATATGCTGGTTCTCAAATGGTATGATACAGAGGTTAAAGGGGAATTGTTTGATACCATGATTGCTCATTTTCTGATCATGCCTGAAATGAGTCATGGAATGGATGTACTTGCTGAAACTTTTCTGAATTATTCCCCTGTTCCGATTGAATTACTAATTGGTAAAAGAGGAAAAGGACAGCTCACAATGCGGGATGTTGAACAGGATAAAATTGCTGAGTATGCTGCTGAAGATGCAGATATCACTTTACAACTTAGAAATATACTGGAGCCCGAACTTGAAAAAACAACGGCTAAGGAACTATTTGAAAACGTGGAAATGCCCCTGGTCACTGTACTGGCATCCATGGAAGCAGAAGGAATAAAGTTGGATAAAGAAACATTGAAGGACTTGTCAGTACAGCTGAAGGCAGACAGTGATTTACTGGAGAATGAAATTTGTGAAATGGCCGGAATGAAATTTAATGTTTCTTCACCCAGGCAGGTTGGCGATGTATTATTTGCTAAACTTAATGTTATGGCAAAACCGCCTAAAACCAAAACCGGTCAGTATTCAACTGCTGAAGATGTGTTAAGTAAAATTGAAAACAATCATCCAATCATAAAAAAGATACTTGATTACCGCGAGCTGGTTAAACTGAAGAATACCTATGTAGATGTGTTACCTGAAATGGTAAATCCGCGTACAGGTAGAATTCATACCTCCTATAATCAGGTTGTTGCTGTAACAGGAAGACTAAGTTCAGACCGGCCTAACCTTCAAAATATTCCCATTCGGACAGACAAAGGACGTCAGATCCGAAAGGCATTTATCCCAAGGAGCCGGAATTATATTTTACTATCAGCTGATTATTCACAAATTGAACTCAGGATTATTGCCTCACTCAGTGGCGATCAGGGAATGATGGACGCATTTAATAAAGGTGAAGATATTCATGCTGCCACAGCAGCAAAAGTATATGGCATACCGTTAGATGAGGTCACCTCTTCAATGAGAAGAAATGCCAAGATGGTTAACTTCGGAATCATTTACGGAATATCTGCCTTTGGACTTGCAGAACGGCTGAATATCTCCAGGTCAGAGGCAAAAGGGATAATTGATAATTATTTTACTCAGTATCCCGGAATCAAAGACTATATGGATTCAAGCATTGAATCAGCACGTAAATGCGGGTATGTTGAAACCATCCTGGGAAGAAGACGCTACCTGCGGGATATTAATTCAGCCAACCAGACAGTTAGAGGGTTTGCTGAGCGCAATGCCATTAATGCCCCGATTCAGGGAAGTGCAGCTGATATGATTAAAATTGCTATGAACACCATTTACCGGAAAATGGAAGAAATAAAAATGAAATCAAAAATGATTCTTCAGATTCATGATGAACTGGTTTTTGATGTTTATAAAGAGGAACTGGAAGAACTCAAACCCCTGATTGAAACTGGAATGAAAAAAGCTCTTCCTTTAAGAGTACCGGTTGAAGTAAGTATCGGAACCGGGAATAACTGGCTGGAAGCCCACTAACAGTATTGAAAAATAATGTTCAATTATCTTTTAATCAGCTGTAACAAATAGCTGTATTTATTCATCTTAGTGTATAGATGAAGTAATCCACAAATTTATTTATTACTTAATATGCTGATAATGAACACATTAAAAAATAAATTAATTTTTTTAGTACTATGTTTTGCATAATACCATTAAAAGCATATATCTTTGCATCGCAATCAAAATAAAAAAATACTGTTATGAAAAACAAACAAATCTTAATTTTAAGTGCGGTAATCATCTTATTCGTTTCTGGATGGGCTGCATACTACTTGGATCAACAACCGAGTCTTCCGGCAGAAAAAGCTGAGAGTACCATTTATGTTAACCTTCCTGAAGTTGTAATTGAAGCTCCTGCAAGTAATTCTTCTCAACAAGAACTTGCTGTAGCTGTTAACAATCCCAGGATTATCCGCCATCTTCCTGAAGTTGTAATTGAAGCTCAAAGTGATATTGATGCTTTCATAAATCTACCTGAAGTTGTAATTGAAGCCCCTGTCAGCCGTTTTCCTGATCAAAGGATTGTGTTAGAAAAGGGGGTTTCAATGGTCATCAGCCATCTTCCTGAAGTTGTGGTTGTAGCAGGTGATGCTGCTACTGCTTACAGCAGATTTAATATTAAAACCTCAAGAGGGCTGTAGAAAATCTAAGAACAATCAGCAGCAGGCAATTGATAACTTCAATCGCAACTTATTGAATGAAGATTTTTTTTACCTGGTTTCGATTCTTATTTCTGATTCCAATCAGGTAACAACCCATAGCGAAGAATTGGCTGCTGACAGATTTCCCAGAAATATAATTTGGATCGTTCAATATAATTTTTCCTGTGATATCAGAAATGAGAAGATGAACCGGATATAGATCCGAAATGGTTATAGAAAGACTACCCGTTGCCGGATTGTAATAAAACTGAAAATCATAAGAAAACGGTGCCATATCCGGTACAGCCGACAGCAAACTATCCGGTGAGTATTTCCAGAAATCATTATTAAAGATTGTCCCGTCCCACCCGGTTCCGAGGTAACCGTAATTGCCAATTGAGAAACAAACCATTTCAACTCTTCCACCAGGAGAGAAGTTTGCAATCTGATTCCAGGAATCAGTTGCCGGATTATATCTCCAGAACGCGTTCACCGGAACACCTGACGAGTTATATCCGCCACCCAAATAACCAAATCCTGCAATTGCAAATCCACTACCTTCATATATTGCTCCACCCGGGAAGTTTCCTTTCTGATTCCAGTTGTTTGATAGTGGATCATATTGCCAGAAATCACTGAGTAATCCAATTCCTTTAATGCCGGTTCCGATATATCCGAATGAACCAATGACAAAAGCTGCCGCATGAACCCGGGCCGTTCCCGGAAGACTTGCCTTTTGAGTCCAGTTATCGGTAATCGAATTGTATTCCCAAAGATCATTCAAATGGTTAGCTAAACTTGGATCAGCCCCAAGTCCAAAATAGCCTTTGTCATTAATGTTGAATCCGATCCCGCCCTGCCTCACCTGGCCGGGAAATGAAGCTTTTAGAGACCATGAATTGGTTACCGGGTCATATGAATAAAAATTATTGGTGGCATACGGCAAAAGGTAAGCTTTTCCCAAAATAGAAACACAAGTAGCTTCCACAGTTGCTGTTCCGATAAAGTTTGCTTTCTGAGTCCATGTATCGGTAAGTGTATCGTATTCCCACCAGTCCTTAGTGAACCCCACTCCGCTAGAATATCCGGTACCAAGATAGCCTTTACCTCCGATTACGCAGCCTGCTCCATCAGAACGGGCTGTTCCTCCAAAATTTGTTTTCTGAATCCAGGAATCAGGATAAGATGTTAATGAAATGAATAAGCAGGTAAACATCAATACCATGAATGGTTTCATAAAGAACAGGGTTTAGGATACGTTAGTCGTGTTTTTGATTTTCGGTTTCCCATTTAACAATGACTACTTGATCATTATCAAAGGGGAGATAAGCGTAGTTATAAATTATTTTGTAAGTCGTTCCTTTTTTAGTCAGATAGCTGTGGGTAAAATATCTGAAGTGGAATCCTGCATCAACGAGTCTTGATTTTGAAACAAATGCTTTTCCTTCTCTACCGGCAAAAGATTCCAGAATTTTTCTGTTTTTTCTCAGAGTATTATTGATTGTTTTCAAAATTGCCGATGAATCGCTGTTCTGCCTGTTGTTATAATTTGAACGACAGGCATCATCACAGAATTTTTTATCTGCCCTTCCTTTTAACGGTTCTCCGCACTCCATGCAGAACCGCTTTTCTTGTCTCATGCGATTCATGACTGAGAAGATTTAAATGATTTAGAGTTTTTTAATCTGGCCTTCGGAAACCCATTTATCACCAAAGACTTTTTTATCAAACTGAATATGGTATTTGTTTTCACCTACTTCAATGATTGTTGCTGGTTCGGGAATCATTCCATATTCAACTTCAACATGATCACCGACTTTAAACTTTTTAGCGGCAGGAGCCGGTTCAGGTTTTGCAGTTTCATAACCACGGATCCGGTCAGTTCCAACCCATTCATTCCAGGATTCACTCCAACCGTCATAGGTAATATAATATTGTTTTTCTGCTTCATTTACCTTCAGAATTTTACCATCATACCATGAGCCATTGGATTCAATTTGTATTTTATCATTTACCTTTTGTGAAAGAGCAGATAAGGCTGAGAATAAGAATAATGCAATAAGAGTGAGGTTTTTCATCATTGGTTTAATTTTTCATGCTCAAAAGTAATTAAATCAGATCAATATTAAAAATACTGTAAACTTTCAATCCCTAACTTCGCACTTCATCTGAGTTATGAAGATTTACAAGTCTATAGAAGACTTTCATCATATTGAAAATGCAGTAGTAACCATTGGTACATTTGACGGGGTTCATCTGGGACATCAGAAAATCTTGGACCGGTTAAAAGAACTTGCGGTTAAATCCGATGGTGAAAGTGTAGTACTTACTTTCTTCCCTCATCCGCGTATGGTATTACATCCGGATGACCATGGATTACTCTTGCTGAATACGCTTGAAGAGCGAACCGAAAGGATTTGTAAAAACGGAATTCAGCATTTGATTATTCACCCGTTCTCAAAGGAGTTTTCAAGAACTTCTTCAACCGGCTTTGTCAGAGATTATCTTGTGAAGGCAATCGGCACAAAAACACTGGTTATTGGTTACGATCATCATTTTGGTAGAAACAGGGAAGGTTCTCTTAAAGAACTTCAGGAACTGGCTCCGGTTTATGGTTTTTTAGTTGACGAAATTGCCGAACAGGATATTGATGAGATTGCTGTCAGTTCAACAAAAATCAGAACAGCTTTGCTTGAAGGAGATTTGCGTAAGGCTAATCAGTTTCTTGGATATCGCTACAGTATTACAGGAATTGTTAAGCAAGGAGCCCAAAGAGGAAAAGCACTAGGCTTCCCGACTGCTAACCTGGAAGTTAAAGAAAACTACAAACTAATTCCCGCTAACGGCATTTATATGGCATTAATAAGCAGGACAAATAATCCGGGGAAAAGTTATGAAGCGTTATTGTCAATCGGAGTGAATCCTACGTTTGGCAAAAACCCCCTGAGTATTGAAGCTTATATTCTGGATTTCGATAAAGACATTTATGGCGAGAAAATCAAGATCGAAGTATTGAGCCGCCTCAGAGAGGAATTAAAATTTGAGAGTAAAGAAAAGCTTGTTTTACAAATGCAAGCCGATGAAAACGAAGCCCGGCAATGGTTTCGGAAAGAGAAGTTCTAACTTTGCAAGGATATGGCAGCTCTTTATATTGTTTTACTGATTGCTATCGGACTTGTACTGCTGATTCTTGAAATTCTGATTCTTCCGGGGTTCATTGCAGGAGTAATCGGTGGTATTTTTATCACAGCCGGTGTGTTGGCAACCTATGCTGAATATGGTTCAGTTACCGGTCATATGGTAGCACTGGCATCGGTACTGCTTTCAATAGGATTGATTGTTTATTTTCTACGTTCCAAATCGTGGAAAAAGTTTGGCTTAAAAACACAACTGGAAGGGAGAACGAATGAAGTAGATAAGCTGCCGATTAAGGAAGGGGATACCGGAATAACGGTTTCAGCATTGCGTCCAATGGGAACCGTGTTAATTCATAATCAGCGTGTAGAAGCCCAGACAAACGGTGAAATGCTTGCAGAAAGAAAAAAAGTAAGAGTGATTTCAGTATTACCTAATAAAGTTATTGTTGAACCGGTTTGAATAATTTTTGTTTCCTTTCTTTACAGCGTATTAACTGAGTTAAATCAACCATAATAGATTCTGATATGACACTACCTATTATCTTTCTGTTTGCAGCCGGAATAATCATTTTTATATTCCTGTTTCTGTATTTTGTTCCGGTCAACCTGTGGATTACAGCTGTTTTTTCCGGAGTAAGAATCAGTATCATGAATCTTGTTCTGATGAGATTGAGGAAAGTCCCTCCGGGAATTGTAGTAAATGCACTGATTAACTCAACCAAGGCCGGGCTTTCGGTAACCGCTAATGAAATTGAAACACATTATCTGGCGGGTGGCCATGTGAATAACGTAATCAAAGCACTCATTAGTGCTGATAAAGCAAACATCCCTATGTCGTTTAAAATGGCAACCGCCATTGACCTGGCTGGGCGTGATGTGGCAGATGCTGTTCAGCTGAGTGTGAATCCGCGAGTTATTGATACCCCTCCAGTTTCTGCTGTTGCTAAAGATGGAATTCAGTTGATTGTCAAAGCAAGGGTTACGGTACGAACAAACATAAACCAGTTAGTTGGCGGGGCCGGTGAAGAAACCATTCTGGCACGGGTCGGTGAGGGAATTGTTACGACCATTGGTTCGGCAGATGTTCATAAACTGGTATTGGAAAATCCTGACCAGATTTCGAAGGTAGTCCTTCAAAAAGGCCTTGATGCCGGAACAGCATTCGAAATTCTGTCAATTGATATTGCCGATGTGGATGTGGGTGAAAATATCGGAGCCAAACTGCAGACCGAACAGGCTTCTGCAGATCTGAAAGTAGCCCAGGCAAAAGCCGAGGAACGCAGAGCAATGGCGGTCGCAACCGAACAGGAAATGAAGGCTAAAGCACAGGAAGCCCGGGCCCGGGTAATTGAAGCTGAAACTCAGATTCCACTGGCTATGGCCGAGTCCTTTCGTTCTGGTAACCTGGGTATTATGGACTATTACCGGATGCAAAATATCCAGGCCGATACACAAATGCGAGAATCCATTTCTAAAGGAGACAAAGACAAGAAGCATTAAAATATAATTTTCTCCTGATCATTTCAGGTTCTTAAATCTTTTGGTAATCTCTGTCAAAGAGTGAGTAACTAGCCTCAGGTTATTTTCCTCAAAAGGTGATTAGTACTGAAACATAGGATTCAATAATTACATTTGCACTCCGTTTTCAGGTCCCTTAGCTTAACTGAATAGAGCATCTGACTACGGATCAGAAGGTTGGGGGTTTGAATCCCTCAGGGACCACTTAATAGCTCTGCTTGCTGCAGGGCTTTTTTATTTATTTTCTTTGCTCCCATGAAGCAGTTTCTTTCTCTTGTATCCGTTTTTACTCTGAGTTTACCTGTATTAGCACAGCAATCGTCTCCGGCAGCTTATGTTAACCCTTTTATTGGAACAGCTGGCCATGGTCATACTTTTCCGGGGGCTACAGTTCCATTTGGAATGATTCAGCTCAGCCCCGATACCCGGGTTGACGGCAGCTGGGACGGCAGCAGCGGCTACCATTACTCCGATAACCGGATTTTTGGTTTCTCACATACTCATCTCAGTGGAACCGGAGTTTCTGACTATGGTGACATTTTGCTGATGCCAATGCTGAATAAGCACAGTTTTAATAATCAGGAGTATGCTGCTTCATTCAGCCATGAAGATGAAACTGCTTCACCCGGCTATTACTCGGTAAAAATCAGAGACAAAAAGATTGCTGTTGAACTAACGGCTTCCGAACGGACCGGATTCCATCGTTATACTTTTTCAGAATCCGGGAGAGTTTGTATCATTCTTGACCTGACTCACCGTGATAAGACAATACGAAGCGAAATGGAAATTACGGATAACATTCATGTTACCGGTCTTCGTTTCTCAGAAGGATGGGCAAAGGACCAACGTGTTTTTTTCAGTATTGAGTTTTCAAAGCCCTGTAGTGAAATTGTCACTGAATCACTTTCAGAAATAACCAAACAAGAAACCAAACGGTACACCGGAAATGTTAAAGCAGCTTTTTATTTTCAGGTAAAAAAAGGAGAAAGTATTCTTGTTAAGTGTGCCTTGTCGGCTGTTGATGAAAGAGGAGCTTTATTGAATATGCAGACTGAAATTCCCCACTGGAATTTTGAAAAGATAAAAACCCAGGCATTTGATTCATGGAATAAGGAGTTAAGCAGAATTGAAGTGAAAACCGGTAACGAAAAGCAAAAGACAATTTTTTATACTGCACTTTACCATTGTATGATTGCTCCCAACATTTATAACGATGTGGATAATCGCTTTCTTGGTCGAGACATGAAAATTCACCAGGCGGATGGGTTTAATTATTACACGGTTTTCTCTTTATGGGATACTTTTCGTGCCCTTCACCCGCTTCTGAATCTCATCAATAAGCAGCGCTCGTTTGATTTTATTCAAACACTGATACTTCAGTATATGCAGGGAGGGTTGTTACCTGTCTGGGAACTTGCATCCAATGAAACGGAATGTATGATCGGCTATCATTCGGTTCCTGTCATTGCAGATGCTGCTGTAACCGGAATTGATTTTAACCTGAATGAAGCATTGCAGGCAATGAAAGCAAGTGCTGAGGCCTGGTATCGTTTTGGATTAAGAGCCTATATTGATAACGGATTCTTAAGTATCGAAGATGAGCATGAGTCGGTTTCGAAAACACTTGAATATGCTTATGATGACTGGTGTATCGGGCAACTGGCACTTATTGCCGGTGATACCCTAACCCACAACCAGTATATGAAACGGGCACAAAGCTGGAAGAATTTGTTTGATCCTGAAACAGGCTTTATCCGCCCCAGGCAAAATGGTGATTTTCTCTCTCCGTTTGACCCCAGTGAAGTCAATAATAATTTTACAGAGGCAAATGCATGGCAATACACCTTCTTTGTCCCCCAGGATATTAAAGGCCTGGCTGATAAAATGGGAGGGGATGCAGCTATGGAAAAAAAGCTTGATGCATTATTCACCGCTTCTGAAAAAACATCGGGCAGGAAGCAAGTTGATATTACTGGTCTGATTGGCCAGTATGCTCATGGCAATGAACCCAGTCATCATGTTGCCTATCTATACAACTATTGTGCAGCACCTGAAAAAACGCAGTTCCGTGTCAGGCAGATTATGAATGAATTTTATACTGACAAGCCCGATGGCCTGATTGGTAATGAGGATTGCGGTCAGATGAGCGCCTGGTATGTAATGAGCGCAATGGGATTCTATCCAGTTACACCTGCATCAGGGATGTATGCCTTAGGAAGCCCGTTATTTGATGAAGTGAAAATCAATCTTGAAAACGGGAAATCATTTACGATCAGAGCTTCCCAAAACAGTAGTTCTAACAAATACATTCAATCAGCACTACTAAATGGGGAACCTTACTCTAAGAGTTTTATTCTTTATGATCATATTAAGGAAGGCGGAGAGCTTAATCTTGCAATGGGATCCATTCCGGATAACAATTTCGGTAAGTCGGCTGGAGATTTCCCGGTTCAGCATATGCTGGAACAGGAAATGGTGTTAGCTCCGCTGATTAAAACAAAACAAAAAGTCTTTGCAGATAGTGTTCAAGTCAGGATTCAGTCACTGGAAACGGATCAGGCCCCGGGAAGAATTTTATACTCAGTGGAGTCTGGGAATAAACCAGTGAAAAAAGCGGAGTACCAGGTTCCTTTTTATATAAACACAACCTCCAAAATCAAAGCAACTGCTTTTCGTAACAATGGAAGAAGCGGAACTGTTACAGCTGAATTGTATAAACTTCCTAATCCGGCATGGACAATTAATTACATTGTACCGTTCAGCAGTCAGTATGCAGCAGGCGGAAGTACAGCATTGATTGATGGGATCAGGGGTGATGCAAACTGGCGAAAAGGGAACTGGCAGGGATTTGTTAAAGACAATATGGGAGTCATACTTGATCTGGGTAAAGAGCAGAAGATTTCAAAAGTAACAGCAAGCTTTTTACAAGATACCCGTTCCTGGATTTATTTGCCGCTGGAGTTTTCAGTTCAGATCTCAACCGATACCAAGACATTTACGGATGCAGGTAGCCTGGTAATTCAGAAAGATGACAAAAATGAAGAAGTTATTATTCGAAATGAAACGGTTACATTCAATCCGGTCAGTGCCCGCTATATAAAAATTAGAGCAATCAATTATGGTAAACTTCCGGAGTGGCATCCGGGCTTTATCTATAACGGGCAGGCATGGATTTTTTGTGATGAGATTTCAGTCGAATAAATTGGATCCGTTCTACAAAGCAGGATTAAATTCGGAAAAAAACCCCTGTAAAAAACAGGATAGCAACAATCAGCCGGCAAAAAGTTGAATCAGCCAGGCTATCCGGATCCGGTTCTGTTCACCGGTTAAGAAGAAAGAGGTGATTGATTAATTTTGAAGGAGCATAAAAAAACAAATAATATGGCAGAGAGACGTAAGGATGTTTATAATGAAAGCAGCATTACCTGGGAACAAGGAATGAGTTTCTCAGTATCGGTAAACGGGTTTAAACTGACACTAGATGCTGCTCCCGAATTCGGAGGTAATGAAACGGGACAAGGCCCAAACCCCTCATGCTGACAGCTCTTGCCGGATGCACTGGTATGGATGTAGTTTCCCTGCTGGATAAAATGAAAGTTCGTTACGAGACATTCACTATTGAAATAAGTGCTCTTCTTACCGATGAGCATCCGAAGTATTATGATAAAGTTCATCTGATATACGGCTTAAAGCCTCTCCGGCTGACCGGGATAAAGTTGAGAAAGCTGTCAGGCTATCGGATGAAAAATACTGTGGAGTCGGAGCTATGTTTAAAAAATTTACAGTGGTTACCTATCAGATTGAATTAACCTAAAACTCAACTTCAGCTGTTTTTTCCTCTTCACTCCTTTTTACAATAACGGTTGTCTTATCGCCTTTTTTGAATTTACTGAGTGCTTCCATATAGCTCATCATATCATGAACTTTGAATTCACCGATAGCAATTACAATATCACCTGGCTTTAAACCGGCTTTAGAAGCCGGCTTACCATCGCTTACCCCATCAATTCTCATTCCAGAGCCTTCAAAAGCATAATCCGGAATTACACCCAGTGTTACTTTAAAGCGGGGTGTTTCTTTGTTTTCGGAATCATGTGTCTTACTGAATTCAGGCTTGCCTGAGGCATCCAGCCTTGAAATAACTTCCAGCATGATTTTCATGATTGATAGTTCTCCGTCATAATTGATTTTATCTTCATCATCCGATGGTTTATGATAGTCAGGATGGGTACCGGAGAAAAAGTGGAGAACCGGAATGTTAGCAAGATAAAACGAAGTATGATCAGAGGGGCCCACACCACTCTCAGAGGTCTTTATCGTAATGGAGTCAACTTGCAGACCGGCCAGAGCCTGATCCCAGACCGGGGAAGTCCCGGTTCCCATTACCTGTAAAATTTTTGTGTCGGGATTAAGCCTGCCAACCATATCCATATTCAGCATATAACTGACTTTTGAAAGGTTAATAGTTGGATTTTTGGTAAAGAAAGCGGAGCCAAGTAATCCTTTCTCTTCTCCCGAAAATGCAATAAAAAGATAGTTGTTGTTTCTTAATACCGGTTGCTGAAGGATCCGGGCTAATTCAATCAGAGCAGCTGTTCCACTGGCATTATCATCTGCTCCGTTATGAATGGCAGGTTTACCCCGATACAGCGAACCATCATCACCGTAACCCAGATGGTCGTAGTGAGCTCCGATAATAACAGTTGTTGCGGCACCTTTATCAAGCAATCCAATCACATTATGACCGGTTCTTTCTTCTTTGATTAATTCGGCTGTCATTTCAATTGTCAGCCGGGTTGCATCAAGAAGTGGCTTTAAGGCTGCACCTCTTGCAAAAAGGACAGGAACGGATGAAGGTGAAATTCTACGGGTATAATCAGCCGGAGGATCATCAGTATCCTTATGTGTATTGATAAAAATGATACCAACTGCTCCTTTTTCAACAGCAAGATCAATCCTGGTACGTAGATCAGCATGCGCAGCAAACTTACTGTGTGGGTTATTGCCTTCCGGAGAGGAAGTTTCGAGCATCACAATCTTACCTTTAACATCCTTGTCTTCATAGTCATCATAATTCAATTCATGAACGGTAATTCCATAATTTGCCCGGATTAGTTCTGCTTTAGCCGAAGCATTGGCTGAATAAGCGAGTGGATAAAAATCTTTATCAACTTTAAACTTTTTGCCGTTAATATGTAAGCTGTTGTTCTTACCAGCATAAATTCGTGCAGTATATTGAAACGGCTGAAGGTACTCCTCAGTACCGGCAGCCAATAATCCGTTTCTATGAAACTGTTCAACCAGATAGCGATACGCTTTTGCTTCACCGGTACTCCCAGTTTCACGTCCTTCCAATGAATCGCTCGCTAAAATTGAAATATGTTTTTTAAGGCTGTCTTTGACTGCATTATCTGTAATTTCAGGCAGCTGTGCAGTACCAATCAGCGAGAAAACCAGGTAGATAAACAGTAGACTTAGTTTTTTCATAATCCTCATTAATCAGAAAGGGGGAATGCAAACTTAAAAAATGTTTAGTGGCCGGTAAGGATAGATTAATCAGCCGGAAAAAGTTTACATAGTTCTTACAAACCCCAGTCAGTAATCATTTCTCAAAAACTTCCTGGAGCACTTCGTATGAACGGATATGAATTGGGTTGGGGAGATGGTAGGAGTAATAATCAATCAGTGTTTGTAGTAAAGTAGATTTCTGCAAAGCAGTCATTTGAATAGAAGTAAAATTATCAATCTCACTTTGCTGAAACCGGTAAAGCAAGGATGCTGTTTCGCTGTTTGAATAATAAGGGCCGGACAGGCCCGCAGCATGGTAACTTCCGGAAATCAGGTTGAAAACAAATCCCGGGCTGTAAGAATCTGCATTTGGATAAAAACCCAGGTAGCGCATCAGCCTGACCAGGAAAAAATGATGAAAGGAACTATAACTGTCTGTCAGCAGGTCAAAACAGGATAAGGAACGCATAGTAAAATCAAAAAGATCTTTCTGACAATCGGAGTCATGGAGCGAACGGTAAAGGATTTCAGAAATAAACAGTGCAACAGAAGATTTCACCGGGTTGGAAGGAATATCCTTGAAAATCTCAGAATACTGGATTTCTTTCAACCGTCTCAGTGAAGTGGTTTGCTTTATATACATCACCAGTTCAACAGGTGTCAAAGGCTGAAAAAGAGAAATACTAAACCGGGGCTTAGCTTTCCGGACTCCGTTAACCAGAAAGGCCTGCATTCCGTAATTACGGGTAAAGATATAGGCTATTATGCTGCTATTACTATACGGAAATGAATGGACAACAATCCCTTGTGTTTTCTCAAGCATGCAACAAAAGTAAGATGCGGCCTGCGTATAACTGGGTAGTGAGCAAGCAGCAGAATAATCCCGGCTTAATTCATAAATAACAGTTTGGTGATGCAGGTGTTTTTTCCGTCTTGATCAGAACTGAAAATGAGATAAACCCCGCTTTTTACTTTCTCGCCATGAAAGTTTTTTCCATACCAGATAGCCTGGCCGCCCAGTGCATTCGTCTCGTAAACAAGTGTTCCTGATATATCTGTAATTTTGACTCTTCCATTGTTTACCAGTCCTGTAATTGCAATCGGACCTTCGTAAGCCGGCCTTACCGGATTTGGAAACGCGTATGTATGATCGCAGTATTCTTTACCAAGCGTAGCATCACTTCGGTAGCTGACTATGCCTTTCTCGGTTCCGATAAATACTTCACCAGTATGATGATTGATAGCAAGAGCTGTAATATTATTGGATGGCAGCGGGCTATTGGAAGTGTTAAAGCGGAGTAATTCATTCGTTCCGTCAGCAGAAACCAGGAATACTCCTGCATTTTCAGTTCCAAACCACTTGCGATTAGCTCCGTCTATCGCAATGGCAGTAACCACTTCAGTTTCGAGAAGGTATTGGTAAGAGCCGTCTGCATAAATAAGAATCTGCTGGGCATCGAAATTGACATTATCTTCCAGTACACTTCCGGGTGAATAAAAGACTGCAACTCCCTTTCCGGTTCCGATCCAGATTTGACCGCTTTGATCTTCAGCCATAGCACGGACATCACTGCTTGGCAACCCACCGGCTCCAATTGTTGAAGTAAGTAACCGGTACCGGGTTGTGCCCAGCGGGCGGCTGTCATCAAAAACAAGGATGCCGGTTTCATTATAATCTACCCATTTTCTGCCAGAGGCATCAATCAGCATTTCACCGGCACTTAGCTGACCACTGACCTGACCGGGGAAACTAAATGCCTGCCAACTCCCGTCCGTCTTATATACTGAAAGTGGGGAGGAGGCGGTATTGGCAATCCATAAGTTTTTATTCTGATCAAAAGCCATATCACCAATTTCAGTGACTCCCGGATTGCCGGTCGGAAACTGGAGTGAAGAATTGTAAGCATTCCAGTAATTGGTGACTGCTCTATTTTCAAACTCCAGAACGCCCATGATTCGTGAACTTACAAAGACACGTTCAGCCTGTCCGGGAAAAATGGCTACCGAACCCGGATCAAAGAAAGTATCCAGATTAAGAAGAGGTGAACTGACTGTCTTCGGATTAAAAGTTGACCAGGAATTATCCTTAAATTCTGAGAAACCTTCGCGCTGATAAACACTACTCCATTTTCGACCTCTGGGTCCATGACTAACCCATAGGATATCATCCTGAATCTCGATCTCGGATGATAAAGGTGAGAGGGGCCCGTTAGGGACAATAAAACTGAATTGAAGACTTGACTCTGCCCGAACCAACCCTTCTTCATGATCTGCAATCCAGGTTATGCCGTCTGCAAATAGGGCATCACGAATGTTACTGACAGAGGCTCCGATAGCCACTTGGCCGATTTCTATAAGGTTATTATCAAAGATTTTGATGTTGTAGGAACCAGCAAACACCAGATTGCCATTTGACAGCCTCAGTGTTTGGCCGGCATAAATACCTTTGTTGGTGTTAACCCAGTTACCGGCTGTATATTCGTATAGCATATCATCAGAGCCGGAACGGAAATTTACCAGCAAGTGGCCGGTAAACCAGATTATATTCTTATAATAAGTGCCCGGTTGCGGTGCCAGAATCTGTGTCCATACTCCTAGGAAATTAAGATTCGGGGAATTGGCAGGTGCTGAATAAACTCCCGAATCGGTGGCTGCATACAAGGTTAAGCCATCGTATGTACAACTATAAACCTTATTCACACTTCCGGTAAATGACATCTGGTAAGCTTCTTTGATTTCAGCCCGGTCAAGGTCAACCTGCAGCAATCCAAAATCGGTAGACAACATGGCATAGCGGTCATAAAAAGTTATTTCATTTACTTTCTTCGAGCCAATGATGTTTTTACGCTTAATGTCTGAAATATTTGTTGTTCCTGATTCAGAAATCAGGTCAAGATTACCATTCTCATAATAAACAACAAGAGTTTTTCTGGACGGGTAATAACGCATAAAACCAATGTTGACATCAGAGAGGGAATTAACCTTGGTTAGGATCTCAAGGCTCTTATCAGCGGTATGGTACAGACAGATTCCGTTCTCTGCCGCGCAGTATATATTATCTCCGTTCTGATCCGTAAATAATCCCCTATTCAACGGAAGATGAGACCGCCATTGCCCGATAGGAATTTGCCCATAGGCGGCTGTACAGAAAGCAGTCACAAAGATGAACAGGATAGCAATCAGACTTCTCATTTGGCAGCGGCAGCATGTTTTAAAATCATGTTTCAGCCGGATTATTATTTGGCAAATGTAAAACAGCCGAAACAGTATTGTTCATTCATTCCCTAACCGGGTTTAGGGTTTATATCCTGACTGCCTCAGAATCTCATGTGCATGGAAGTTATTCAGAAACTCATCTGCCGGAATCTTATTTTTTTTCAAGTAAGCAACAACAATTTTATATCCGACAAATAAGCCAATGCTGCCGGGCGATTCTTTAGGCATTCCCGAAGTAGTAGGTCCGTCATTGATAAACCTGGAAATTTGTTGTTGCTGAGAATTAAAAAGAAGGTCTTTATCTATCAGATAAGCCCAGATATTGGCTTCTTCCTGCTCACACCATTTCATTTGTTCATGGGTATATCCGAATAAAATACTGTCAGGTAAATCAGGAAAAACAGCACCAAGTAAATACTGTACTTTACCTTTGTAAATCATCAGGCTAATCAGATCATGACCGGCCGAATCTTCCGGTAATTCAGATTGAATCCAGCCCCTTAAAGCATCTACGGCCAGGTATTCGGGTGAAAATTTCCTAAGCATGTATTTAGGGAATCCGACTGAGGCATACATTTCTTCTTCTTTTTCACCGCCCAGGAACATATCAAGCGCTACTGCAAGCAGGCTGTCGGATGTGATAATCCGGTAGTTGAAGGCTGAGATGAAAGTTATGAGCTGCGATGGAATTTTCCAATCCGGGAGCAACGAATGAAGCCGTGAAAGCGACTCCGAGATCTGATTCTGACAGGCAGAGAAATCAGCATAAACCGAATCTGATTTAGAGGTTAAAAGCATGATATCCCGGTCATGGATAAAATGCCCGAAAGCCTTTCTCATCAGGCTCGGATCAGGTTCTCTGACATTGAGAATTCGCTGGCAGAACAGATCAAAAAAACCACCGGAACGGGAATTAAGATCCAAAACAAAAGCTGAGTCTAAAACCGGACTAGGGATGGTTTCTTTTTCAAACCGGAATAGTTCCAGGGATACTTCTCTTTCCGGTACAATTTCAGGTAAATCCTCCTTTGAGTGATTCTTACACCCTGAGGTTACCAGTAAAAAGAGAAAAATCATTATTATTAAGTTCTGCCTCATTTTCTACAGATGTTTTATCATTGCAAACATAAATTCTGAAAAAATGAAACGTATTATCTCATTGGTCATTGTATTGATTGTTTTGCACAGTACTGAGGGAAAATCTCAGAAGTTTGAACTGGGCCTTCAGTTTTCACCCGGTTTTACGTGGATGAAACCCGCAGAAAAGGGATTAAAAAATGACGGGATGAAACTGGGTTTTAATTATGGTGTCAACCTGGATGTTCTCTTTTCTGAAAATTACGGAATCGGAACCGGTGTTCTTATGACCCACCGGGGAGGTAAACTCTCTTATGTTGATACAATTAAAACAAGTTACAAATTTCAATACCTGGATATCCCGGTTCTGTTAAAAATGCGGACCGATGAAATCGGTTACATCAGATACTACGGGACTTTTGGAGTAACTCCCGGATTCCGGTTAAGTGCAAAAGGACAGTCTTCATTCGGTGGAGCAACTTTTGATGACGTTGATATTAAAGACCAGATTAATATGCTCAATCTGTCACTTACAATCGGGGGAGGAATCCAATATATTGTATCGGGCAACACACGGCTGGTAGGAGGAATTGAATTCAATAACGGGTTTAGTGACCTACTGAAAAACAAAGAGCAGAAATCTACCTGCAGTACGATAAAACTGGTAGCCGGAGTAATGTTCTGAGTTATACCCGAAGCGGTCAGTACATAAGTTCTAACTTTACAGTTTGTTATGGTAATTGCTCTGGCCCAGGTGAATTGCCGGATTGGTGATTTTGAATTTAATACAGGTAAAATTATCCAAGCTATCAACCGGGCTAAACAACAAGGTGCCCGGCTGGTTATTTTTCCCGAATTAGCTGTTTGCGGGTATCCGCCTCTTGACTTGCTGAATTTCTCTGACTTTATTTCCAGAAGCCAACAGACAATTGATTCTATTTCTCACCATACAGAAGGAATTGCTGTCATTATTGGTGCTCCGGCATTTAATATGGCTCCAAAAGGCAAACAACTCTTCAATTCGGCTTTCTTGATTGATAATGGAAAACTCATTGGCCAGGTCAATAAAACATTGCTTCCAACTTATGATGTATTTGATGAAAGCCGGTACTTTGAACCGGGGAAATCAAATCTGTGCTTTCAAATTGAGGATCAGAAAATTGCACTGACAATTTGTGAAGACCTGTGGAATGAACAGGATGACCCGCTCTATCTGTATAGCCCGATGGAGGAATTGATAAAATTCAAGCCTTCGGTAATAATCAATATTGCCGCCTCACCTTTTGATTATAACCAGGCTGAAAAACGAGAAGCAGTACTTAAAAGAAACGCATTGAAGTATGGCTTACCGCTGATTTATGTGAATCATTGTGGCGGCCAAACCGAAATGCAGTTTGACGGAGGCTCACTCATTATGAATGCCGGAGGGGAAGTAGCTGCCCAGGCTCCCTTCTTTCAGGAAGACCTGCTAATTTCAGAGCTTCCGGTAAAAAGCAAAGCAGTTCTAATGAGTATGAGTACGATAGAAAAAATCTATCATGCATTAATCATGGGGATCAGGGATTATTTTGAGAAGTGCAGTTTCTCGAAGGCAACATTGGGATTATCAGGAGGACTGGATTCTGCCGTGGTTCTGGTTCTGGCTGTTGAAGCACTGGGAAAAGAAAATGTAATCCCGGTAATGATGCCTTCACCTTTTTCAACCGCACACAGCATTACTGATTCAGTTCAGCTGACAGAGAACCTGGGAGTAGAATCAAAGCAAATATCAATAAGTGAAATTTACGATGCTGTTAACCGATCGTTGCAGACTGAATTTGCAGATCGTCCTTTTGATATTACGGAAGAAAATATTCAATCCCGGATCCGCGGGATCCTTCTGATGGCATTGTCAAATAAATTTGGATTTATTGTTCTGAACACCTCAAATAAAAGTGAGCTGGCAACCGGGTACGGAACATTGTACGGAGATATGTGTGGCGGGCTGTCGGTTATCGGTGATGTGTTTAAAACAGACGTATATCAATTGGCAGCGTTTATAAACCGTAAGAACGAAGTTATTCCGGGATCAATCATCAGCAAACAACCGTCTGCCGAGCTGAGGCCTGATCAGAAAGATACAGATTCACTTCCTCCCTATCCGATCCTGGACTCAATTCTGAAACTGTACATTGAAACCAATGCGTCAGCAGATGAGATTGCAGCAGCAGGTTTTGACAAGCAGTTGGTTGTAAACATTCTGAATATGGTAATCCGGAGTGAATTCAAACGTTTTCAGGCTCCGCCTGTTCTCAGGGTTTCACCTAAAGCTTTTGGCCCGGGGAGGAGAATTCCACTGACAGGTAAATACCGGCCCTGAAAAATCAGAATCAGAATTTTAATTACAGGGAGATGCGGCTATTCCTTTTCCAGGTTCTGGAAATAACTGTTAACCAGATTCCGGTAAAAAGGATTAAGGGATGGCGGAACTGTTTTCAGTAATTCGGTTTCACGCATTTTCTGTTTCAGGTATTCTTCAAATCGTGCATTGTCCGGTCGCTGGATATCCCGTCCTTCAGTTGATTCACGCTTGTCGTCCTGCTCACGCTGGCGTTCTGCTTTTTCGCTTTCGAGTAACCGGGTTAGAATATCCTGCTGCCGCATCAGGGTTTCTTGTGTGATTCGCTTGTTGACAATATCTTTCTCGGTTTCTTCCATCTGCTGTGCAATCTTATTGAGGTTTCCCAGTGAGCCCTGGCCGTCTTTATTTTCTTCCTGGTTGAGTTTCTGCAGTTCCTGGCGGATTGCTTCCTGCATTGCCGCCATACGGGCCAGCTCTTCACTCATTTGCTGACCTTGTTTATTGGAAGGTTTCCCTTGCCCGTCCATTTTTCCTTTCATCTGTTTCAGCATTTCATTCATCTGCTGCTGCATCATCCGTAACTGAGCGGCTGATTTAGGTTTGCCTTTTCCAGGTTTCTGGCAGGAACTATTGCTTTGCATCATTGACTGCATTTGCTGCTGCATTTGCTGCAATGCTTCGCTGAGCATGAGTGCCAGGTTATTGGCAGCCATCATAATATTCTGTTGCTGAACACGCGCCTGAACAATATTCCGATCCTGTAAGTTTGAGATCACACCTGCCGTATTGCGGTTGATTTCACCGATTTGTTCATTTACCAGACTCTGAATCTGCATCACGCGCTTGCTCAGGGCAAATAACGAATCTTCAATTACCTGTGCATCTTCTTTTAGTTTTTGTTGTTGCTGGCCAAGCCTGACATACTGCGGATTATTTATATCTATGGTTTTAAGTTGTTCCATCAGGTCTTCTTGATCAAGTGAAAAACGAATCAGGTTTTCAAGCAATGCCCGTAAAGCCTGCATATCTTCTTCATGCTGCTCCATTTGATTTTGCTGCATCTGCTGCTGCATTTTCATTGCCATCTGCTCCATTTTATCAGCTGCATTTTTTTGTGACTGTGAGGCTTTGTTCTTCTGGTTTTTTCCAAGTTCCTGTTCGCTGTTTCCCATCTGCTCGCTGATTTCCTGCTGTTCTTTTTGAGTATCACTGATTTCCTGGGGGAATTCGAGCTCCTTATTTTTCTCATGCATTTCGGCAATATCCTTTTTCAGATCTTCAAATTTCTGATTCATTTCCTGCTGTTGCTGCTGGAGTTCTTTGTTGTTGGAATCTTTTTGTTTTGACTTTTCAGAAAGTTTGTTTTGTTCTTCAGCCAGTTTCTCCAGGTTGCTGATAGCTTCTTTCATTTTCTGTTCCAGTTCCAGTTGCTTAAAAAGTTCAAGGGTGCGGTCAAGCCTTTTTTCCATTTCTTTTGAGTCAAGCTTCATTTGATCAAGCATTTCCTGCATCTTATTTTTATCGAGCTGAGAGAGTAATTTTTCCAGTTCCTGCATCATCTTTTTCATTTCATCACTTAACAGCTGATCCATCAGCTCCTGGAGCTGCTGCTGTTTTTCTGCCAGCTCCTGCATCTGGTTTTTATATTCATTTTCGCGGGCTTGTTTCTGTTGGTTTTCCTGCTGCATGCTTTTCACTTTGTTTTCAAGCTCCTTCTGCCGATTCAGCAGGTCTTCAACTTTTTTACGGTCATCATAATTAACTTCATTTTTATTCAGCAGCTTTTTTGATGTTTCACTAATCTCACGTTGAAGTTTTTTAGCCTGCTCAATGCTTTCCTTTAAATCATCTTTGATTTTGGTATTGGATTGCTCACTTTGTTTTGCCAGTTCATCAAGAGTTGGTGCTTTAAAAATCTGAACCTGCGAACGGGATGCCTTTGGCCCGTTTATACCGTCATTGTCCCAGACTTCAAAATAGTATTCAAGTTCTTCACCCGCCTGAATCTTTAGTTGACCAATATCTTTAAAAAAGAAAAATGCATCTTGTACGGAATTGTGGTTAAAAGGAATATTCTCATGTAGGGGCTGGCCTTCCTTTGCTGTACTGTTCTTATTGATAAAGCGGTAAGCAAACCGGAGGTTGGTAAAGCCATAATCATCCTTAATCAGGCCGCTGAAATAAATTCTCAGTCCGGTAATGGAATCGGCTTCCTGCTCAACTGCAATAGAAGGATACATATCCGGGATTACCTGAATGGCGTACCACATTGAATCTTTTCCGGAGAGGTATTGGTTTGAAGTAGTAATGGAATAAGCCATATTTCTCAGAGCTGTCCGCTGACTGGTAAATACATGTTCGGGCTTAACCGTAGCACGGAACAGTGTGTCATCAAATGCAAGTTTTATTTCATCGGTATTTGATGTTTTAAAAATCCAGGTAATTTTTGTTCCAGCAGGAACAACCAGATCACCGGTATTTCTAATTGTCTCATTCTCCCGTTTCAGATAAGCAGGGTAATTAAGAGAAATTTCAAAACCGGTAATAACCGGATTTGGAAGCACGTTAAGTGTGTAATCACGGGATTCGTATCCGTCAGCCTGCAAGCGGAAAGAAAAAGATTTCTGGAGATTTTTAAACCGGTAAGCAAACCGGTTCCGGCTTTCTTTTTCCATGATTAGCTGTGAAGCTCCGGCTTGTACATAAACTTGTGAGGGTATAATTTCACCCTCTGTGGTTATCTTCAGCTGAAAATCTTCCTGCTGAATTCCGGTAAGGCTCTCATTGAGAATCACAAATTTGAAAGGTGCAGGCTTTTCAAAATAAGTACTGTGTTGAACCAGTCTTTTGGTACTTTCTTTTATCATTCCCGGTGAAACAAACAGTAAGGTTGCAAAAGCAATCAGCGGAATAAGGGCGTAGTGCAGCGACTTGAAATTCTTTTTTAAGTCAATGGCAGTTGTAAACGGAACCGGGTGAAGGGCTTCAATTTTCTGATTGATGCCGGCCTCAATCAACTTAAGGTTGCGGGGCGAAGCATCGGCAAGCTCTTTCAGCTGAAGAATATTGATAAGCTTATCTTTTACTTCTGAAAAATGAGCCCCGATAATTGAAGCCGCCTGTTCATGAGAAATAATTTTGCCAATCCTGTATAGTTTCAGCAAGGGTACAACAATGTAATATCCGATGATACTTGCATTCACCAGGATGAAGGAATAAAAAAGGATAGTCCGTATTCCGGTACCGAAATGCCCTAACCCTTCAAGCAGGGTAACAAAGAGGTAAAAGGCCGGAACGGATGCCAAAACTAGAACACTACCCCGAATCAGATGATTCTTGTAGTATTTTCTGATGAACTCATCCAGTTTTGCCAGTAATGCACGATATGCCGATGCCATGCTTGCCGATATTAAAGCAAAGATAGGGTTTAACGGCAGGCCTGGCTGAAGATTTCATGTAAACAATAAAAATCCGGAAGTACAGTCTGGTTAATTTTTTTCATTTTTACAAAAAAATGAAACCTGTAGTTTTAATAACCGGAGCCAGCGGGAACCTGGGAAAAGCAGTAGTTAAACGGTTTTATGATGAAAACTGGGAGGTTATTGCGGTTCTTTCTGAAAGATCTAAGGCTGAAGTGCTGAACGATTTCAAAGGAATTCAAATCTTTAAAACCGATGCTGCAAATGAGCAAAAGGCAGCAGATTGCCTCAGTAAAATAATAAAGACAAATCCGGTGATTGATGCTGCCGTACTAACTGTTGGGGGATATGAATCCGGTACGATTGGGCAGACTTCGGTTAAGCAGATTGATAAGCTGATAAGACTGAATTTTTACTCGGCTTGGAATTTTGCTCAGCCAGTTTTTAAGCTAATGACCCAAAATAACAAAGGCAGGCTGGTGATGATTGGTTCACAGGTTGCTGTTAAAGAGGAGGGAGGTTTGTTTGCAATTGCTTACACCCTTTCAAAATCAGTAGTGATTAAGTTGGCTGAGTTACTGAATGGTTCAGGGAACAAGCACCAGGTACGCTGTCATACTGTAAACCCGTCAACTATTGATACACCTCAGAACAGAACTGCTGTTCCAGATGCCGATTTTACAAAATGGCAAAAACCGGAAGCATTAGCTGAAGAGATCTTTAACTTTGTTAACAGCTGATTTTTTGTAATCACCTACTACTTCCAGCAGCCAGCCGGCTGAAGGGGGAAGTATCTATTATTTATAAACCCAGCAACAGTTTTCCCGGCTCTTCACCATCCAGCAGCAACCTGACCGGGTTTTCAAGCAGTTGCTTAACGGTTAGCAGGAAACTGACCGATTCACGGCCATCTATAATCCGGTGATCATAACTCAGTGCAACATACATCATCGGGCGGATTACCACCTGCCCATTGACCGATACCGGCCTTTCTACAATGTTGTGCATTCCCAGGATTGCACTTTGTGGCGGATTGAGAATCGGAGTGGACATCATTGAGCCAAACACCCCACCATTGGTAATTGTAAAGGTGCCGCCTGTCATTTCTTCAATGGTGATTTTACCATCACGGGCCTTACCGGCAAGGGTGAGGATCTCTGATTCAATTTCAGCAAAGGTCAGGCTCTCTGCATTTCTGATAACAGGTACCATAAGTCCTTTTGGAGCACTGACAGCAATTCCGATATCACAATAGTCGTTATAAACAATTTCATCTTTTTCAATCCGGGCATTAACCGATTCAAATTTCTTCAGTGCAATGCAGACCCCACGGGTAAAGAATGACATAAATCCCAGGCCAACTCCAAAGGTTTCTTTGAATTCATCTTTATACTTTTTCCTGAGATCCATAACCGGCAACATATCTACTTCATTGAATGTTGTAAGCATGGCAGTTTGCTGCCTGACGGCAACCAGTCGTTCACTTACTTTTTTGCGAAGCATGGTCATCTTTTCTCTTCGCTCATTTCGGGAGAACGAAGGCGAATGTTCCAGTGCTTTCAGCACATCGTTTTTTGTTATCCGCCTGCTGCTTTTTGCCGGTTTTATATCTGCCAGTTTGAGTTTATTTTCTTCCATCAGCCTGGCAGCTAAGGGTGTGGCAGCAACTTTTGGAGTAGCTTCTTTTTTGGGAGCTGGAGAAACAGGAGCAGCCTTTTTTGCAGGTGGCGGAAGGGTTGCTCCCGCTGCAGCTTCTTGTTTCTTCTCAGCCGGTTTAGCTGATACAGGTTCTTTGGCATCGGTATCAATGGTACAGATGACTGATTCAACCGGAATGGTAGCTCCCTCTTTTGCTAAAATTGTTAACTGACCATCCGCTTCTGCAGCAATTGTCAATGTCGCTTTGTCTGAATCAATTTCTGCAATTTCTTCATCTTTATAAACATAATCACCGTCTGATTTAATCCACCTGGCAATCTGTACTTCAGAGATGCTTTCACCCGGGCTGGGTACTTTGATTTCAACTTTCATGTCAGTGCAAATTTACAAGGCTTTTTTATAAAAGTTGTTTTCAGGTGTTTTTACAGATTAAAAGGGAGTAAGCAGAATGAGTTACTTCTTCTGTTTAAGGGATTTGTTGAGCACTCCTGTTGCCCAACCTACCGGTTTTGAATTGGATGTGAGTTGTAATATGAAGAAAATAAACCCTGTTGTTATTCTTTACCAGCAAATAACCCGTTCTTTATTCGATTAATCCAATTACATGAGTTATGTTAAAAAAAGAAAAGATTTAGACACACTGAGTATCTTAGCCTGCTTTGTTTCCATTCACAATTATGACACCAGGCAAAACATCAGACCAGATAAACAGCGCTTATTTAAATCAACAACCATGAGTAAGCATCCGCTACCGGTTACGGTGGTAGTGGAAGAAGGTAAAAAGGAGATCTGCAAAATAAATTATGATAACTCAGAATTAAGAATCCATTAACCAGCCGGTTTCAGTTATCCGGATTAGGAATTTCAGCAGCCAACTAATAATCGGCAGGCTGGAGTAAATCGAAAAAGTATGCAATTTGTAACCAATAAACGCTCAGAAACCATTTGATTTGAAACTGCTTTTAGTTGATAATAATGATTCCTTTACTTACAATGTAGTTGACCTTTTAAGGAGAATTGCAGGCTGTAAGTATGAGGTAGTTCCGTCTGGCTCGGTTCAGATAGAGCAATTACCGGACTTTGATAAAATTATAATTTCACCCGGACCCGGGACTTCCTCCGATTTCCCGGTTCTAAAAGAAATCATCACCTATTGTATTAAGTCTGAAACGGCACTTCTTGGCATTTGTCTTGGGCATCAGGCCATCTGTGAATACTTTGGCGGTCATTTGGTACAAATGCCATTTCCGGTTCATGGGCAAAGACGGATATGCCGCAAGGAGAATGAGTCATTATTATTCAGTAACTTACCAGATGAGTTTGAAGTGGGTTTATATCATTCATGGAAAATTGATGAAACAGGTTTACCTTCCGATTTGATCATCTGTGGTAAATCAAATGACCTGGTCATTCTGTCGGTCAGGCATAAAGATCTTCCAATCTTTGGTGTTCAGTTTCACCCGGAATCATTTATGACAAAACCCGGGAAACAGATTTTTGAAAATTATCTCAGTATCTGATATGCAGTTGGAAGCTTTTCTGATGCGGTTCAACCAGTTTGTAAAAAGCAATCAGCCTTTTTTATTTATAATTGATTTTGAATGTAAACAGCCTTATCTGTGCAAATTGGAGGAGGCCGCACATGAACATGTATTCTTTAATATTAAAGGGTATCATAACCTGGAGCCACAAAACATAATGCGGGAAATTGTATTTGAAAGCATTCCGGTAAGTAAAGAAATTTATGCCGGGCGATTCAATAACATCCTGTATCACCTCAACCGGGGTGATACCTATCTGCTCAATCTTACATTCCCTGCACAGATTAAATGCAATCTGAGTTTATCGGATATTTTTCACGTTGCGGAGGCTCCTTATAAATTGTTGTTTAAAGATAAATTTGTATTGTTCTCACCTGAAAGTTTTATCCGGATCCGGGATGGGGAGATTTTTACTTTTCCGATGAAAGGTACAATTGACGGAAGCCGTGCAAATGCTGAACAACTGTTAATGAATAACCCGAAAGAAGAATGGGAACACAATACCATTGTTGATTTGATGCGAAATGATTTAGCAATGATTGCTGGGCAGGTAACTCTTGAAAAATACAGGTATATTGAAAAAATTAAAACCCACCGGGGTGAATTACTGCAGACAAGTTCTGAGATAAGGGGAAAGCTTAAGAAAAATTACAGAGATACACTCGGCTCTGATATTATGAAACTGTTACCGGCCGGTTCGATCAGCGGTGCACCAAAAAAACGAACGGTTGAGTTAATAACTAAAAATGAAATCGCTTCAAGGGGGTATTATACCGGTATTTTTGGAATTTTTAATGGAAGTGAAATTGACAGTGCAGTTAATATCAGGTTTATTGAATGTTGTAACGGAGAACTCTTTTTCAGAAGTGGCGGAGGAATTACCTCAAGCAGTAATTTGGATGATGAGTACGAGGAACTGTTACAGAAAATTTGCCTCCCGGTGGGCCAAACAGCTTTGAAAAGCTAAACTGAAAACCAGACCCTGGCAAATAGCCGGCCGGATTACCGGCCAATGAACTGTTATTCTGTTTGGGAGTTTTGCTTCCCTGCATGTGGTTATTTTAGCCGCATTCATACAATGACGGATCTTCCAAAAGCAATGCTTTGCTATTTTTGAAAAATGGTAAGAGTTTATCTGACGACTGTTAGTTGTACTGATTGAAAAATATTTAGAAAAACAGAATTGAACATCAATGAACAGGAATAGGCAGGTCAGTTATCATAACCAGTATAATGTACTCAGGCGGTTCTTGGAAGTGGTTTTTAAAGGGCTTGGGCAAATCATGCTTCAGGAGAATGCACTTACCGGAATTCTTTTTTTAGTCGGTATATTTATTGGATCAGTAACTATGGGGGCAGCTGCCTTGCTGGCAACAGTAATCGGCACGCTTACAGCCCGGCTCATTGGTTTTGATAAAGCAAGTACAGAAAGCGGACTGTATGGTTTTAGTGCTGCTTTGACCGGGGTTGCACTTGTATTATACTTTAAGCCGGTTCTTCTCATCTGGATTTTTATAATACTCGGAGCAGCTTTGGCCGGCTTGATTCAGTACGCAGCTTATTGCAGAAAGATCCCGGTTTATACGTTACCGTTTGTATTGGTAACCTGGCTGCTTGCATTTATTGTAAATCACTATTTCCCCGAACTGGTTGTCAGCCGGGTTTCGGAGATCCAACCTGAGCAAAGCAGATTCTCATTTCCGTTAAAGGGATTCGGGCAGGTAATTTTTCAAAGTAATTCCCTTTCGGGACTGCTGTTTTTCTGTGCTCTCTTTATCAGCTCACCTATCGCAGCTCTGTATGGGCTTGCTGCTGCAGTAACAGCTGCAATTTTTTCTGTTTTGCTGTCAGCTCAGTCAGAAGCAATCAGCATAGGACTCTATAGTTATAATGCCGTGTTGTGTGCCATTGTTTTCGCAGGTAATAAAATTTCAGACGGAGGCTGGGCGTTGATTGCTGTCCTGCTAGCCAGTATCGGGAGTCATCTAATGAAAACCCATAATCTGATGGAGTTAACGTTTCCTTTTGTTGCTGCAACCCTGGTAACACTGCTACTGAAAAAGCTGATTCTAAAAACCAAATTTGTTCATAAGCCAATGAAGCCTGCGTAGGATTGAAATAAAATCTACTGAAAAAGCTGAAGTAAAAATCCGTAACAGAAACTGTTTGAAATACTTTAACTTAAGAAGCAGATCGCAGCACAGGAGATACAGTTAAAGGACACAGATATAAAGCTTATTGCCTGCTCAGCTGTTGTTACCCTTGCAGAAAAGGAATACAGTACGGTGTTGTTTAGACCAATCGGTCATCAAACAAAGTGTCGAAAAAACGCATTCATACCACAGGATTAATGAACAAAAGAGGTATTTTTGTTCGTATGTTTAATTGTTTGCTTCAACCAAACATCGGCAGGGATCAACAAGATGACAAGAAAAATAAAGAACAAAAATATGTTAGGTCTTAGAACAACAATTTATAAAGTTGGAGATTACGATGGTGATGGTAAAGACGAACTTCTTGGAAATGATAATAATGGTTGGACAACTTTATTCAAGTTTACTAATGGGAATTGGCAGTGGGTTTGGTCTGATAACGGAAATGCTTCTGATCCGATTAGACCATATAAGGATAAATTTTATGCAGGAGATTTTAACAGTGATGGGAAAGATGAACTATTTGGTTGCGACTTGCCGAATGGATGGATAACAACATTTAAATGGAATGACAGCAATTTTATTTGGGATTGGTCAGATTATGGAAGCAATCATGCAATAAGACAATATAGAACGAATATGCTACCTGGAGATTTTGACGGGGATGACAAAGTTGAAGTGTTAGGATTTGATGGATGGTTAACGCTTTTCCATTTTGATAATGGCAACTGGCAATGCGGATGGAGTACAACTGGTGCGAATAATTTTAATGGATGGACATATCCACCTTTAACTACTGATAGAATTTTAGCAGGAAATTTGGAGTCAGACAACAAAAATGAGTTATTCTTTTTGCCAACACATTCTACCGCTGCTTGGGCAACGACAATAGATTTAAGAAATGATCAGAATGGTTGGAACTGGAACTGGTCTGCAAATCCGCAATATTGTGTTCCTTCTATTGATGATTGGCCGTTGGCTGCAAATGGAGGTAGTAATACAAAGTATTATCTTGTTAAGGCAAAATTAAATGAACCAAAATACTTGTTGGTTATGCGTAAATCCTGTAGTAATTATTTGATTAATATGTACAAGTCAAGTAGTCCGAACAATAAAATGACAAAACAGAATATAATAGCAGATAATTTTAACTCTTCTGAATATGATAATGATATTAGTGCCTTTCCAAATCCTACTAACAGGGAAATACAAATATTATCAGCGAAATCAGATCTTACCTATATTGATGTTTTAGACCCGAGAGGTCAATCTATTTACAACGCAAAATATAGCTCCCAGCAGAAAGTAGAAATGGACCTTTCAAAATATCCAACAGGAATCTATATCTTAAAGGTAAGTAATGCTCAGAATTTAGTTTCAATTCATAAAATAATCTTAAACAAATAAGCATGGTAATGATGGGAAAAATCAAGTCAGTGTATAGATTTCTATCACCTAAATTTCAGAGTATTCATTTAGAATACAAAGTAACTCCTAAACCAAGGTATGGGCATGGTAAACCTGCCCATACTCTTTTATTCGATTTAATAAACAGGAACAGATCATTGTACAAAGACCTTTTAGAGTCATTCCTAAAATATATTGAAAGAATTCACGAAATTAAAGATTCAAGTAATGAAACAAATGAAGATAATCCTACTTGGAATAATGGTTTTCTACCGGGACTTGATATTGTTGGTATTTATGGGATTATTGCTAAATATAAACCAACAAGGTATATTGAAATTGGTTCAGGAAATTCAACCAAAGTAGCACGAAAGTCTATTAAAGAAAATAATTTAAATACTGAAATAATTTCGATTGACCCCTTCCCAAGAGCCAATATAGACCATTTGGCAGACAAGGTTATTAGAGAACCTTTGGAAAACCTATCTGATAACAAGTTCATCATTGAATCATTACATGAGAATGATGTTTTATTCATTGATAATTCTCATCGTGTTTTTTCTAATTCTGATGCAATGATTTGTTTTTTAGAGCTACTTCCATTCTAAAAGAAAGGAGTTATTGTTCATATTAATTACATATATCTTCCTTTTGATTATCCTCAATTTATGTGTGACAGATTTTACAACGAGCAGTATGTACTTGCGGCATTTATTTTAGCAGGTCCTGAGAAGTTTAAAGCTATTTTGCCAAATTATTTTATAAGTGAGGATACAGAACTGGCAAAGGTTATTTCACCTATGTGGAATCATCCAAACCTGACTAATGTAGAAAAACACGGTGGATCATTCTGGTTACAAATAAATTAGAAATGTCATTCATAAGGCAAGCACTTTTGCAATTCACACAAGAAAATACACTGACCCAAAATTGCAAAGGAGTGACTTGATCTGAAATAGGTTTATACTGAAGCTATGTAAAAGTGGGCAATAAAAAAGAGAAATCATTCAGAAGCACGATAAGAATTATTCCGAGACGGGACGTCATGCCATTATATAGGGGTCATATGCAACCCGTGTCGCTTCGACTAAGCATTGTACAAGATTGAAATGCCACCGTAAGCCGTACAAGCCGTTTTGGCTGTTCCTTCTGTAAAATAGTCATCAAAGCATATCTTTTATTTTTTAAGTTGTATGCTTTCATGAGTATTTTACCCAATAGCGCCCGCATCGATTGAATTTCATTGACTCGTCCTGAAATAGGTTTACACAAAAAAGTGTAAAAAATGGACAAACAAAAAAGAAAAATCATTCAAAAAAAGGGTAAACATTTTACCAAAACAGAAAGGCATTCTATCATTAGAGAGATGCTCAAAAACAATTGGACCAAGCAATACACTTGGATGCTCTACACTGGTGAGGTGGAAGAAAGAGGGCAATTGCTGCAATGGATGCGAAAACTGGGTTATGTAGGCAAGATTGAGCACAAGCAATTTGTGAGCAAAAGAAGCATTCGTAGATTTGAAGTAAAATCTACAAGCATGGCTAACAAGGAAAACCCGGAAGCAGAACCGTTTGAAGTTTTGCAATTGAAGAAGCGTGTTACTGAGTTAGAGAAGCAATTGAAAGATGCCGAAATGAAAGCTATTGCCTACGCTACAATGGTTGACATTGCTGAAAAGGAGTTTAATATTCCGATTAAAAAAAAGTTCAATACCAAACGGTCTTAATAATGAGAGAAACTTTTCATCACATAGCACTTGCCAAATTATGTGGATGGTTTGGTATCACCCGACAGGCATACTATCAGGAGAACTGGAAGGAAGTTTCAGAGAGCACAGAAAGCGAAGTGTTGCTTAAAGAAGTGTTGAACATTCGTAAAAATCACAAACGAATTGGAACACGAAAGCTCTATGAAATGCTTGCTCCTGTTATGAATGAACATTAAATAAAAATAGGAAGAGATAAATTGTTTGACCTGCTTGCATCACATCACACGCTCATTCGCAGAAGGAGAAGAAACATCCGGACTGCTTTCTCCAATCATTGGTTGCGGAAGTATGCGAATCTTATTCGTGGTTTTGTTCCTACTGCTCCGAATCAGCTTTGGGTGAGTGATATTACGTATTGGAAAACGAAACACTTTACGCTATACATCACCTTGATTACCGATGCCTATTCACATTGTATTGTCGGCTACAACCTGGCTCAAACACTGGAAGCGGTTGAATGTGCCAAAGCCTTGCAAATGGCTCTTTCTGCCTTTGGGGCAGCGAGCCATTTGCAGCTCACCCGCCACAGCGACCGTGGATTGCAGTATTGCAGCAAAGAATATATTGGCTTGCTCAATAAACATGATATCAAAATCAGCATGACCGAAAGTGGTGACCCACTGGAAAATGCAGTTGCCGAGAGGATAAACGGAATATTGAAAGAAGAATATTTAGATGCTCATGAAATAAGATCGGTAAAAGAAGCAATTCGATACTTGCCAGTTGCAATCCGTCTTTACAATAGCGAAAGACCTCATTTAAGCATCAGTAAACTCACTCCCGAAAGAGTTCATCATGCAAATGAACCTTTGAATCTAAAGCGACAATGGAAGAACTATTACCCAAATAAAAAAGCAACTGTAAACTCATATCAGGACTAACATTAACTTTGTAAATGAATAGCAGGATTATCAACTAAAACTATAAACCTATTTCAGGATGAGTCAAAATGATTTTATGCCCCGCACATTTGGCACATTTTGTTTTGCCGCAACCGCACAAGCCGACCCAAAAAGGCAAAACAAAAAGAGCCAAATCGCCAACGCTTTGTTTCGCTCCGTAGCAAATTATCTGCTTAAAAATCTACCTTTGTTTAATTCAAAATAAACTGATAGACGACTAAAAAAGAATGACACAAAAAGAAGAAGTATACAAGGAAATTGCACAGTTAGTAGAACGGTTTGCGGAGCAATACGACAGCTACAAGAAAGCCGACTACAACGAAACGCTGACGAGGCGGGACTTCATTGACCCTTTCTTCAAAGCTCTTGGTTGGGACATTGATAATAAGAACGGTTACGCTGAAAGCTACCGTGAAGTAATCCATGAGGACAAAATAAAGGTTGGCAAGGCGACCAAAGCCCCTGACTATTCGTTCCGACTGGTTGGTGGCAAGCGACTGTTTTTTGTTGAAGCCAAGAAACCCAATGTTGTTGTAAAAGACGAAATTCAACCTGCTTACCAAGTCCGCAGATACGGGTGGAGTGCCAAACTTCCTGTTTCCATTATCACCGACTTTGAAGAGTTTGCGATTTACGACTGCACCAAAAAACCTTTGCCGACAGACAAGGCATCGGTTGCACGCATCAAGTATCTCACATTTAAGGACTATTTAAACGAGTTTGACTTTCTATGGGACACTTTCAGCAAGGAGAAAGTTTTGCGTGGGAGTTTTGACAAATTTGTTCAGGGCAACCTTAACAAGAAAGGCACTGCAACAGTTGACAAAGAGTTCTTGCAATCGCTTGACAGTTGGCGAACCTATTTGGCAACTTCCATCAGCCGCAACAACAAACAACTTGACGAGGACGAAATAAATTTTGCAGTTCAGCAGACCATTGACCGGATAATTTTTCTGCGCATTGCAGAGGACAGAAGTGTTGAACCTTATGGAACACTAAAGGAAGCAATCAAACAAGGTGAGTTTTACAAAAATCTTTTCCGACAGTTTGAGCAAGCCGATGAAAAATACAATTCAGGGTTGTTTGATTTCAAGAAAGACAAAATCAGCAAATCGCTTATAATTGAAAACAAGATTGTAAAAACAATCATCAACGAACTGTATTATCCCGAAAGCCCTTACGAGTTTTCAGTTTTGTCGGTGGAGATTTTAGGAAGTGCATACGAACAGTTTCTTGGGAAAGTAATTCGCATTACGCCTGGACACATTGCAAAGGTTGAGGAGAAACCCGAAGTGCGTAAAGCCGGTGGCGTTTATTACACTCCTCAATATGTGGTGGAATACATCGTGAAAAATACCGTAGGCAAACTGATTGAAAACAAAACACCGAAAGAGATAAGCAAAATAAAAATAGTTGACCCTGCCTGTGGAAGCGGTAGCTTTTTATTAGGCGCGTATCAATACCTGTTGGACTGGCACAAAAACTATTACACCAGCAACGGAAAAATTTCCAAAGGCAACAAAGGCAATCCGCTTACACCTGAAGGCAACCTGGCCACAGCCGAGAAGAAACGCATTTTGCTCAACAACATTTTCGGAGTGGATATTGATGTGAATGCAGTTGAAGTAACCAAGCTGAGTTTGCTTTTGAAATGTATGGAAGGCGAAACGCAGGCAAGCATAAACAATCAGTTGAAAATGTTTCACGAAAGAGTTTTGCCAACGCTTGACGAGAACATTAAAAGCGGAAACAGTTTAGTTGATACTGACTTTTACGACAACCAACTTGACTTTGGGGATGAGAAAAAGATTAAGCCGTTTAATTGGCAGAGAGCATTTCCCGAAGTATTTAGGCAAGGCGGTTTTGATGCAGTGATTGGAAATCCACCTTACGGAGCAAACTTTAATGAACAAGAAAAAAGTTACTTGCTCTTTAAGTTCAGAAATCAAAATTATCAACTTGACAGTTATTTGATTTTTCTTGAGCAATCTTTCAAGGCACTTTTAAAGGAAAATGGAAAATTTGGAATGATTATTCCGAATCCTTGGCTTACAAACTTATTACAGAAGAATTTGCGAAAATTCATTTTTGAAAATTCAGCAGTAAAAGAAATTGTTCACTTCAAGCAAGCAGTTTTTCCTACGGTAACTGTTGATACAGAAATTGTAATTCTATCAAATGAAAAAGAAAAGAATAACGAAGTGAAAATTACAGTAGTTGAAAAAGGAAATTCACTTCTGAATGACAAGCATACAATAATAACACATAATCAAAAAGAATGGATTGCTGCAAATGGAGATGTTGTGAATATTTTTCAAAGTGAATCTGACAAAATTTTATTCAGGAAAATTCTCAAAAACACAAAACCGCTTGTGGAATATTTTATAATTAATGTTGGAATCAAACCTTATCAAGTTGGAAAAGGCAAACCGAAACAAAAAAAGCAAGATGTTGAGGAAAGAATTTTTGACAGCAATAAAAAAGAGAACAAACTTTTCAGAAAATATTTAAGAGGCAAAGACATTTATCGCTATGTAATTTCACCATTGGAGGAACGCTATTTAAAATTTGGAGAATGGTTAGCAGAACCAAGACCAGCAGCAAATTTTGATGCTCCCGAAAAAATATTTATGAGGCAGACAGGAGATAGTTTAATTGGAACACTTGACACAAAACAATTTTTGTGTTTGAACAATATGCATGTTTTAGTTCCGAAGGAAACCAATAAGCCAGATGTAAGGTATTTTTTAGGACTGATCAATTCAACACTTCTAAATTGGTATTACCAAACTCTCAATCCTGAAAAAGGAGAAGCACTTGCAGAAGTTAAGAAGTCAAATGTTGCACAGTTGCCGATAAAACTTCCCGATTCAAAAAACCAAAACGAAATTGAAAAGTTAGTAAACCAACTATTACAACTCAACAAGGAAAAAGCAGAAACAAAACTTGCTGCGCAAGTTTCACAACTGCAAGGCAAGATTGATTACTGCGAGGACAGAATAAATCAAATTGTTTATCAACTCTATGAGTTGACAGAGGAGGAAATAAAAATTATAGAAGAGAATGGGAAATAATCTTTTACAAAATTGGAAAGACGAGTGTTATCTTTTATCATCTCCCCTTTCAATATCAAAACAATTGGAAAGAAGTGATGTTGATTCCATCTTTCAAATTTTTGCTGACTATTTCGGACTTAATTTTTTCAATATAGTATTTACTGAATCTTCTCCCGATTCAAAATCAAATTGGATTCATTTTCTTTTGGTGAATCCAAAAAGAACTGCTTGCATAGCAGCGTTGTTTGAAATTGCCAACTTGCTTCATTATCTACAAACACTTCCAAAATCAATTCAAAAAAAATTCAAATCGCTTTTCTCTGACCCAAGGCAATTTCGTGATTTGTTTTTTGAACTCTATGTCTTTCGTTTGTTGGACTACAACAAAATTGCAAACACGAAAAAACCAATGGAAGGCAAAAAGGAACTAGATGTTGTTTGCACGATAAACGAGATAGAATTTTTGGGTGAGTGTAGAAAGGTTTATGCACCAAACATAAACCTGTTGGACATTGAAAAGTATTTCATGGAGAAACTTTATTTGAAACTTCAAAAACTTAATAAGGGGTTCGGGCTGATTGGAACAATAAAATTTCACATTCCGAATAGCAAAAACATTAAAGAAGTAATTGAAGCAAAGTTGAATAAATTCATTAAGGGATTTAATGAACAAACATTTCACACGATTGACTACCATGATAAAGATGAGCAAGGAGAACTTTCAGTCATTAACTATACGGAGGTTGACAGTATTGAAATTGAAAAAAACTTTGCACAATATCATTTGGTTTTCAAAGTCATTCCACCACACAACCCTGTTCCAAATGTTCCAAATCATTACCGTGTTGAACTTAAATCGGGTTTTCAAATTCCACAGTCAAAAGTTACAGGTAAATTATTCAGTGCATTGAACGAAAAGAGCGAGCAACATGCAAATTCAAAATATCAGAACAAAATTTATTTCATTGACAGCGAAACAATCCCTGATTTTGAAATGCCAATCTTTAGAATGGATTCAATGTTTGAGGAGGAAAAAATAAAAGAGTTTGTCAATGGGTTTTCTGAAAATGAAATCTTTTGTTTCATACGCAGGGAATACATGGAGGACATTCCTAAAATTTCAATTAAAGCAATCGGAAAAAATATTGACGAGAAGATTAAGCATCGTCTTGAATCTCTGAAAACAAATTTTGATTATCATATTGAGGTCAGTTATAAGAAACCGATACGAATAAATCAAATACAGCCAACGCAAAAAAAATACAATCTAAAAATCCGCGCAAGCCAACGCTGAAACCAAAGCTTGCAAGAGAGTATTTTTTTCTGCCACCCAATTAAAATCATTTTAAAAATTCTTCCCCCGCTTCAAAAAAAATTTAAAAACCAAAACGCACAGTGCTAATACGGACAGACACCGCCTTAAATGTAAATCGCTTCGGACAAAGTGTGTGCAAACTTAACACGACAAACCTTCGAACAAACGGCACAGCAGCAGCTAACACGGGTAGCTGTTGCACAACTCTCTAAAAAATGAAAATAACAGCAAAAACGGCTTCATTAGAAGTGTTTTAATAATACTTGTTTTTTTAAACTATGCTTTTTGAGTTGGTTTTTTGGTGGTTT
>JADLBQ010000033.1 GCA_020847635.1 Bacteroidia bacterium | reverse complement strand
ATATAAACGCAATATTATTCCGGTACATATTGATGGGGCTAATTCAAACCGCTTTTATAATCTTGCAAATTGGCGTAAGTGCATTGGTATAAAGGCCAATATAGAAATGCTGCTTTTGCCGGATGAAATGTACAGGCAGCATAATAAGACAGCCACTGTAACTATTGGTGAGGCAGTTTCTTATCATTCGTTAGGTCAGGGAGTAAGCGACCAGGAATGGGCAAGAAGGATCTGCAATTTGGTATATGAGTTACCTAAGCTGAAAAAAATCATGTAAATGAGATGCTGAACCTGATAGCTAACTTCCAGTAATCTATATTTACCACCCTTATGAAGCCGGTTATGCCACCTGTCAACCGCAGCCAGTTAAAGGCGGAATTAACCATTGACCGGTATCTTAGAAGAGCAAATAACGGCTCTAACCTGATTTTTGAAGTTACCTGTCATAATGCACCCAACACGTTACTTGAAATTGGCCGATTGAGAGAACTGACATTTAGGGCAGCCGGTGGCGGAACAGGAAAGGAATGTGATCTTGATGCATATGATACCAGCGAGTCACCCTACCGGCAACTCATTGTTTGGAATCCGAAAGAAGAAGAAATTGTTGGTGGATACCGTTACATTCATTGTTCCGATGCACCCGTTGTTAATGGAGTTGTTCAGTTGGCAACAACAGAACTATTCCGCTTCTCTGAAGAATTTGTCAAAAATTATGTTCCTTCTACCATTGAACTGGGGCGGTCTTTTGTTCAGCCGCGCTTTCAGCCCAGCGCACAAAATCGAAAGGGATTGTTCTCACTCGATAATTTATGGGACGGTCTCGGAGCAATTGTTATTAATAACCCAAATGTAACATACTTCTTTGGTAAAGTTACAATGTATCGGCACTTTAATGTGTTAGCCCGCGATCTCATTCTGTCATTCATGAATCATTATTTTCCGGATAAGGAGAATCTGGTCAAGCCAGTTATAGCTTTACCAATCACTCATGATGTAAGTAACTTTATCCAGTCATTAAACGGGCTTGACTATAAGGAAGGACATCATTTTCTTAATCAGAAAGTCAGAGAACTTGGAGAGAATATTCCTCCTTTGGTTAATTCATACATGAACCTGTCTTCAACTATGCGTTCTTTCGGAACGGCATTAAATACTCATTTTGGAGAGGTGGAAGAAACAGGAATTATGGTAACCATCAGTGATATTTATCCGAGTAAAAAGGAACGTCATATTAATAGCTATCTGAAAGAACTTGAAGAACGTGAACGTAAATGAAAGTCATTTCTGCAGAATTTGTTTCAGCCTTTACTGAACTCAATAAGCTGCCATCTGACCGCAGGCCTGAATTTGCTTTTATAGGCCGGAGCAATGTAGGTAAGTCGTCTCTCATTAATATGCTGGTTCAAAGAAAAAACCTGGCACTTACTTCTTCAACTCCGGGGAAAACCCAAACCATCAATCATTTTCTTGTCAATCATCAATGGTATATGGTTGATCTGCCGGGTTATGGATTTGCAAAAGTTTCACAGAAACAAAGAGGAGTTTGGAAGAAAATGGTATATGAGTATCTCTTAAAACGGGAAGCGCTCTGGACGGTCTTTGTCTTAATTGACTCGCGGGTACCTCCTCAGAGAAGCGATTTGGATTTCATCTCTTTTCTTGGAGAAAATCAGATTCCGTTAGCAATCGTGTTTACCAAAACGGATAAACTGACAAAGTCGAAACTTGAGTCTTCAATTCGTGCGTTTCTAACAAAGCTTGAAGAAAACTGGGAATCACTTCCCGCTTATTTTCTGACATCTTCTGAGAAATCAGCCGGAAGAACAGCAATTCTTGATTATATCAGCTCACTGCTGGACCGATTTCAGAATTAAGTTATGGTCATAAGGCTGTTATTGTCCAGTTCTAGGTCTCAACCTTCTTATTGTCAAGCGAACTGTAAACAGAATTATTACTGATAAACTCAGGAACAATTTCTTTCATCTTCTTAACTATCAATTCATTATTCTGAGTATCGAATAAGCCAATGAGTTCACGAATATTTGAGGAAATACTTTCATAATCATATTCCCTGACTTTGGCAATCATAATCTTGGGATGATAGGTTTCAAGACTGTTTTCCTCTGTTGCCAGTAGTTCTTCATAAAGTTTTTCTCCGGGTCTTAATCCGGTATATATAATCTGGATGTCTTTACCTATGGTCAGTCCGGATAACTGAATCATCTTTTTGGCAAGGTCAACAATTTTAACCGGATCACCCATATCAAATAGAAAGATTTCACCTCCTTTACCCATTGCTCCAGCTTCAAGAACGAGCTGGCAGGCTTCAGGGATAGTCATAAAAAACCGGGTTACCCGGGCATCAGTAACCGTAACCGGAACTCCGGCTTCAATCTGTTTCCTGAAACGGGGAATGACGGATCCGCTCGAACCCAATACATTCCCAAACCGGGTTGTAATGAACTTAGTATTGCTCTTTGAGTTCAATGCCTGAATATAAATTTCAGCAATCCGTTTGGTAGCACCCATAATTCCGGTTGGATTCACCGCTTTATCTGTGCTAACCATAACAAACTTATGTACATTAAACTCATTTGCCAGATCAGCACAAATCCGGGTACCCAGTACATTGGTCAGAATTCCTTCAGAGGGATTATTCTCCATCAGCGGGACATGCTTATAAGCAGCAGCGTGATATACAATTTCGGGCCGGAATGTTTTGAAAACATTTCTCATGCGTTCCGGATTACGGACATCCCCGATTACACTCTCTATAAACGGGAATTTTTGCATTTCACGAATCTCCAGGTCAAGATCATATAAGTGCGACTCGGCACTATCCAGCATTACAATCCGTGAAGGATGAAAAGAAATAAGCTGCCTGACCAACTCACTGCCTATTGAACCGGCAGCACCTGTTATAAGAATGGTTTTCCCGGTTACTTCGCTTTTAATTTTATCAATATCCAGCTGAATGGGGTCACGGCCCAGTAAGTCTTCAATTTTAATTTTTTTAATCTGTTTAAAGCTCAATTCTCCGTTAATCCAGTTTGATACGGGAGGAACGTGGAGTACCTTGGTATCATACTGCAGACAGGTCTCAATAATTTCTTTTTTACGGTGAGGAGCAATATGCTGAATTGCAAGAATCAGATGTTTAACGGAGTTAGCCCTCAGTAATTCTACAAGTCTGGTTTTTGCATGATAAACCGGAACTCCTTCAATGAACCGTCCTTTCTTCTTTTCATCATCATCTGTAAATGCAATTACCCGGTACTTGGTTCCTGCATCGCGATCAATTGCCCGTTTGGCAATTACACCTGCTTCACCTGCACCATAAATAATCACATCAGTGCGTTCACTGGCAGGCAACCGGAGTTCTGCATAGATTGATTTTACAATAATCCTGAAAATAATAAGTGCAAATACAGAAATGATAAATTCGAGAATAATGATTGAAATCGGAAGAAAATAAACCTCAATCTGAATAAACCGGAATATGTTGATGATTCCAAAAACTACAGAACCCGATAGCAGCATAAAGAAAATACGGGCTGCATCACGGGTACTGGTATAACGGATGATTCCTGCATAGGACTTAAATACAAAAAAGAAAACAGAGCGGATCAGAATGAAAACAGGGATTATTGATTGTAATCTTTCCTGTTCATTGACTGGAATTGAAAAATTGAAACGGAGCAGGTAGGCAAGTATTAATGAGCCGGTAATCATTACCAGATCAGCAATGAAAATCAGCCACCGTGGAGTACCTCCACGGAAGTTAATCAGTTTTCTTGCCAGTGCATTTATCAAGACAGATGTCAGGATTTTTTGTCAGGTATTATCAATGCCAGAATCAAATAGAGTAACACTCCTGTTCCGAAAAAAAGTAGCAGTATCACAAATATGACTCTGACTATTGTTGGGTCAGTTCCAAAATAATCGGCCAATCCGCTGCAGACTCCGAAGATTTTTTTGTCACCTTTGGTCAGACGTTTTTCCATAGTACATTTGGTTGAATTTCAAAATTAATAAATTTTATGATCATTGATTTAAGAAGTGACGGAGTCAGCAAACCAACCACAGCAATGCTTGAGGCCATGGTCAGTGCCGAAGTCGGTGATGATGTTTTTGGAGATGACCCGACTGTAAATGAATTGCAACGGTATGCTGCATCCCTTTTTGGTAAAGAAGCAGCTCTTTTCTGCCCCTCAGGTGTAATGTGCAATCAGTTGGCTCTGCTTACACTGGTCAAACCGGGAAATAAGTACCTCTGCCACGAACTGACCCATACCTATTATATGGAAACTGGCGGCCCGGTCAGTATGAATCATATCAACGAAATATGTTGTCCTCAACAGAATGGTATGTTCAGGATTGAAGAATTAGAGCCATGCATGACTTCAGGAGAGAGAGTTAAAGCCATTGTAGTTGAAAATACCGTAAACAAGGGAGGGGGAGCTTATTATTCACTCGCTCAGTTGCAGCAGATCAGTTCGTTGAGTAAAAGGCATGGAATTAAAACCCACCTGGACGGAGCCCGGATTTTTAATGCATTGGCCGAGACCGGAGATTCACCAGAAGAAGTAGGCCGGTTGTTTGATTCAATCTCGTTTTGCCTGTCAAAAGGATTGGGAGCCCCTGCCGGAAGCATGCTGGCAGGTGATGCCTCACTGATTAACAATGCCCGGAAACTAAGGAATAAGCTTGGCGGAGGAATGAGACAAGCCGGCTATCTGGCTGCTGCCGGATTATTTGCTTTAAGAAACAATCTGACCCGCCTGCATGAAGATCATCACCATGCACGATTGATTGCCGAAGCTCTCAGCACGTTCCCTGCTGTTACTGAAGTAATTTATCCGGTTACTAATATTGTAATTGCTAAAACTCAGAATGATCTTCAAAAAGAGTGTTTAATTAACAGGCTTGCTGAACAAGGCGTCCGGGCAGTGAGTTTTGGGACTTCAACTCTCAGAATGGTAACCCATATTAGTATTACAGATGAGATGACCACCCGCGTTTTAAAAATACTGAATGAAATTGCCCATAAATGGAAAGAAAATTGAAAAGGTTATAAAAATTTATTCTACGTTTACATCTTATTCAAACTTATGAAACGGATATTCTTTATTTCTCTGGTTTTATTATTCACTACTTCTTTCCAGGGTTGCTTTTTATGCAAAGACGGGAATGGTATTGTTTCAACCGAAACCCGAAAAATACCTGAATTCAAAAGTGTTGAAGTAAGTGTAGATGCAATTGTTACAATCAGGTATTCAAAAGATGTTTCGCTGAAACTGGAGGCTGATGAAAATCTCTTGGGATATATCAGGACAAGAGTGAGAGGAAAGAAACTGATAATTGAGTCACGACACTGCCTGAGATCAAAAAATGAAATAAAAGTTGATATTACAGTACCCGCAATTGAGGGAATTGAATTAAACGGAACTGGAAGTGTTCAAATTCCAGATACCCTGCATGTGAAAAATATGACAATGAAGATAAATGGTACTGGAGATATAAATGCCCGGTTGACAGCAGCCTCTCTTAGCAGCACGGTTAATGGATCAGGAGATGTGATTTTAACCGGATCCGCGAATAAACTTGACATCCGGATTAATGGTTCGGGAGATACAGATGCCAGTGAGATGCCATGTAATGCTTCAACCATCAGGGTAAACGGCAGCGGAGATGTAAATGTCTATGTGATTCAGGACCTGAAAATTCATATCAACGGCAGTGGAAATGTGTATTACAGAGGTAAGCCGGCTCTGAATACAAACATTAACGGCACAGGTAAAGTAACGGATCAAAACTGATTGCAAAGTTGATTTCAAGTGAACTGATCAGTTGGTATCAGTCCGGTCATCGGAAATTGCCCTGGCGGGAAACCAGAGACCCCTATCGGATCTGGATTTCAGAAGTTATTCTCCAGCAGACTCGGATTGATCAGGGGCTCCCATACTATAACCGGTTTATAGCACTATTTCCGGATGTGTTTATGCTGGCCAGAGCAAGGAATTCAAAGGTGCTGAAAGCCTGGCAGGGATTGGGATATTACTCACGGGCATTAAATCTCCATAAAACATCTAAAACAATTGTTAACAAGTATAAGGGAGTATTTCCAGAAGATTATCATGAGCTTCTCAAGCTTGACGGTATTGGACCTTATACTGCTGCAGCTGTGGCATCCATAGCTTATAATAAGCCCTATGCTGTACTGGATGGGAATGTAGCCAGGGTGATTTCAAGACTTTTTGCTATTCGGGTTCCGGTTAATTCGGCAACCGGGAAAAAAATATTACAACAGAAAGCAAATGAATTACTGGATGGCAAGCGACCAGCTCTTCATAATCAGGCGATGATGGAGTTGGGAGCATTAATCTGTAAACCCCAGGCTCCGCTTTGCAGTCAGTGCCCGCTTCAATCCGGTTGTAAAGCATTTAACACTGGGATTGAGCTGCAACTGCCGGTTAAACAAAGGAATCATGTTTCTCAGACAATCCGGATTCATTACTTGCTTATCACTGATGGTCAGAAAATCATACTCTCCAGGCGAAACTCCGGAGGAATCTGGAAGCATCTCTTCGATTTCCCGGCTATCGAGTTAACTACCGATAAGAAACTTACCGTTCAGCAATTACAACGTAAGCTTAAAAACTACGGAATTACAACATTTGAAAGATCAGGTTCAGCAGAAGGCCTGAAGCATATTCTGACTCATCGTATGCTGCTGGCAGACTATTCCGTTATTAAAACAGGAAAGAAACTCAGTAAGCTGCGGACTACCTCGAATGAAAAGATTGTTTCAGTGGAAGATTTAAAGAAGTATCCGGTTCCCCGGCTGATCGAGAAGATTATAGAATTAGCTGAAATTGATCGGATAACCAGAAAGAGAAAGCCAAAAGCACAATCAATCAGACAGCTACCGGTGCTTTGATTGCCGGATGTGACTGGTAGTTTACCAGTTTGAAATCTTCATAACGGAAACTGAAAAGATCTTTCACTTTAGGATTAAGGATCATTTGGGGCTGAGGAAACGGGGTTCGTGAGAGCTGAAGTTCAACCTGATCTTTATGATTCGAATAAATATGAACATCTCCAAACGTATGAATGAACTCATCAGCTTCTAAATCACAAATCTGGGCTATCATCATTGTTAATAAGCTATAAGAAGCGATGTTAAACGGAACTCCCAGAAAGAGATCAGCACTTCGCTGGTAAAGCTGGCATGACAGATTGCCTTTAAAACCTTTCTTTTTCTGATCATCAGAGGGTGGTGTAACATAAAACTGAAATAAAACATGGCAGGGCGGCAGTTTCATCTTATCAATATCAGATACATTCCAGGCACTGACAATAAGTCTGCGAGAGTCAGGTTTTGTTCTGATTTGCTGAATCACGTTTGAAATCTGATCAATTGATTCGCCCTTTCCTGCTGTCCAGGAACGCCACTGATAACCATAGACCGGGCCCAGGTTCCCACGTTCATCAGCCCATTCATCCCAAATACTCACTCCGTTTTCTTTGAGGTACCGGATGTTGGTATCTCCTTGTAAAAACCAGAGCAGTTCATGAATGATAGAGCGAAGATGTAATTTTTTTGTAGTTACGATTGGAAACCCCTGTTTCAGATTGAATCGCATCTGATAACCAAAAATAGACCGGGTCCCGGTACCAGTCCGATCTGATTTATCGGTCCCGTTATCAAGTACATGTTGAAGTAAATCCAGGTACGCTCTCATTGTGTGCAAATTAAAGTGATAAATCGGTAAAGGCAGTCATTTGTTGATATCAGATTTAAAACGATGGAGATTTGCCCGAAACACTCACTGCTGCGAGATAATTACTAAGGTCATGGCCATACTTCATTACGGTTTACAGCCTGGTGACGTGGCGTAATTAGAGGCACAAATGTTCAGTCTTGTACAAAAGTTCAATCAAATAACTGCCATTAAATTTAGTGCTAAACCCGCTATATTGCCAAACTGCTGTTAGCAGCCGGCTTTATTAGTTTCATGGGGATATGTCTTATTATATTTACTTTTCTTCCATAGAATAATTGTCAGTAAAATTGCAAATACCCAAAGCAAAACAACTAAAATTATCATTGGGAAATTCGGTAGAGCTGTTGCAAATATGGAAATTGAAATATTATAAGAGGCGTGTAATATTATTGAAAGAAGAATGCTTCCATTTGTCCCATTGTATAAAAACGTATATAGCACAGACAAAGGGATTACGAGTAATAGATATTGAAAAAGATAGACTGCTGCAAATGAAATTCCTTCTGAAAAAGTTGATGTAAACACTGTTTGCCAAAATAGTGT
>JADLBQ010000032.1 GCA_020847635.1 Bacteroidia bacterium | reverse complement strand
TCAGTTATCATAAAGCAGATTCTGATCCTGAAAAGGGACTTGTTCTGATTCAAGATGTTATTTTTAAAAGACTTAGCTCACCCTTGTCATTTAATCTGAGGTATGCCCTGTTTGATACAAAAAGCTATAACTCACGGATTTATTCATATGAAAATGATATTTTGTATTCTTATTCAATTCCGTCATACTATTACAAAGGTAGCAGGTATTACCTGACATTAAGATATAAATTCCGAAAGGGAATTGACCTCTGGGCACGTTATGGTGCTTTTTTGTTCACGAACAGAACAATCATAGGTTCAGGGCAGGATGAAATTGAAGGAAACCGGAAGTCAGAACTCAAGTTCCAGGCCAGGTTTGAATTCTGATCGCAGTAATTCCATTTTCTTTGCTGTTATGAAAAAAGTAAGAACACGTTTTGCCCCGTCACCAACCGGACCTCTGCATATTGGTGGAGTACGGACCGCTTTGTATGCTTACCTCTTTGCCAAGCATGCAGGAGGCGATTTTATTCTCAGAATTGAAGATACAGATCGTAACCGCTTTGTTCCGGGTGCTGAAGAATATATTATTGAATCACTGAACTGGTGTGGGATTATACCGGATGAAAGTGTAACCGCAGGTGGGCCTTTTAAACCCTACAGGCAAAGTGAAAGAAAGGAAATTTATGATAAGTACATTAAACAATTACTGAATAAGGGTCATGCTTATTATGCATTTGATTCGCCAACAGATCTGGAAATCCAGCGAAGAGCAGCTGAGAAGGAAGGAAGGGTTTTTTCCTATGATGCATCAGTTAGAATGAAATTAAAAAATTCACTCAGCATGACGGATGAGGAAACCAGCAGGATTCTCGCATCCGGTGAAGATTATGTTATCAGAATTAAAGTTATGCCCGGTGAAACAATTTCATTTGATGACATGGTAAGAGGCGAGGTTTCATTTCCTTCCGAATCACTTGATGATAAAGTACTGATGAAATCAGACGGAATGCCCACTTATCACCTTGCTCATCTTGTTGATGATATTGAAATGCAGGTTACCCATGTTATCCGTGGTGAGGAATGGCTACCATCCACACCCACTCATATTCTGATTTACCAGGCTCTTGACTTGGCTGACCGGATTCCCCGGTTTGCCCATTTACCGCTGTTACTTAAACCCGAAGGAAGCGGAAAACTCAGTAAGCGTGATGGTGACCGGCTTGGATTTCCGGTATTTCCTCTGCAATGGAAAGATCCTGTAACCGGTGAAATCAGTATGGGATTCCGTGAGAAGGGATATTACCCGGAAGCATTTATTAATATGCTGGCATTACTGGGATGGAATCCGGGAACAGAACAGGAAATCTTTACTTTAAATGAACTTGAGCAGTTGTTCTCTATTCAGCAAGTCAACAAAGCCGGAGCCCGTTTCGATCCTGAAAAAGCAAAATGGTTTAATGCTCAGTGGCTGCACCGTAAACCGGTTAACCAACTGGCAGCAGCACTTAAGAAACAGGTGCTGGAACTTGGCTGGCACAACAACAGAACAGACAGTTATTTTTATAAAGCTGCGGCACTACTCCAACCCAGAGTTCACTTTGAATATGAAATGGCGCAAGCCGGTAAGTACCTTTTTGTAACACCTGACTTACTTGATGAAAAGGTCCTTGCAAAGAAGTGGAAAGAACCGTATCGGAGTTTTTTTACCATCTTGAAAGACAATCTTGCAAACCAACAGGATTTTAGAGCCGAAACCATTGAACTGACCGTTAAAAAGACAGCCGAACATCAGCAGCTCAAACCCGGAGAAATCATGCAGTTGATGCGTGTATTGGTAAGTGGACAAAGTTCAGGTGTGGACTTGTTTCCGATGATGGAATTGCTGGGTAGTCATGAAGTAGTCCAGCGGATTGAATCCGGTCTGTTGAAAGTGAAAGGATGAAATGAGAAATCGGCTCTGGTTGTTTATAATCCTGTTGCTTCGCTTTAGCAATGTCCAATGCCAGGTTTTTGAAATAACAGGTAAAGTCATTGATGGATTTACCCGTGAGCCAGTAGCTTATGCATTCATTACCGCTATAAATGACACAGCTTTCACCTTTGCAGATGGTGAAGGATTATTCCGTATTCTTGTTTCAACCAGGGTTTCATCGCTAAATGCAACTGCCAAAGGATATATCCCTGCTTCGATTTCCATCCACCAGATAAAGGGATTCTATATTCAGTTTGAGCTGACTTCCAGTGCTGGGGTTATGCAGCAGGAAGCTAATGGAAGTAAGCATGAGATAATTGAAAAATTTATAAGCCGGATCTTTCAAAACCGTGAGAAAAACAATCCTTTACTACAAGACTATTTCAGTTATCGGTTGTATGAAAAACTTCAGTTTGAACTCAATGATGTGACTGATGAGCTGAAGAAGAACAAAGTACTGAAACCATTTGAAGGATTGCTGGATCTTGCAGATACGGTTGGGAGCAACCAGAAACCATCCTTACCGTTCTTTTTTACCGAAGCCGTCTCTCAGGTTTATCACCGCAGTAATCCAATTCAACAACGTCAAACCGTGGAAGGCAGCCGGTCAGTTGGTGCTGAAAATCTGACACTCATGCAGATTCTCAAAGATATCTACAAGAATGTATCAATCTATGATAACTATATCAACCTGTTCGGGAAGAGTTTTGTAAGTCCGTTATCAGAAGAAGGGATGAAATATTACAGTTACTCCATTAGCGACAGCACTTATATCGAAGGTAAAAAATGCTATCGGGTGGATTTTTATTCGAATAACCGATTTGAAAGAACATTTAACGGTAACTTCTGGTTTCATGACACCACTTTTGCTTTACAACGGATTATGTTGACCTTGCCCGGAACACCGTATCTGAATTTTGTTGAAGATCTGGCTTATGTAAAAGTTTACACCTGTTCAAAAGACAACCTGTGGGTTCCGTCTCATGAACAGCTTATTGTAAAGTTTTCAAGGAAAGTGGAAGGGATGAGTGTTACCATCCGTAAATCAAGATATTTCAGTCATCAGGCAATTGATGATCCTGTCAGTAAAAGAATATTTAAGCAGAAATCTTATGTAACGATAAGCCCGGAGGCCTTTGACCGGAGTAAAAGTTTCTGGGAAGAAAACCGGCCAGAGTCATTAACTCAGAGAGAGCGCAGAATCTTTGAACTGGTTGATACGCTGAAAACCATTCCGGCTTTCCAGGCGTATGTGGCAGCCGTTGTTGTTCTGTTTACCGGAAGAGTAGAGTATAAGAAAACAGACCTTGGACCTTACTACCATCTCCTTAGCAGTAATGATGTGGAAGGAATCAGAACCAGGGTGGGAATCAGGACCAATGACAACTTCAGTACCCGGTGGCGGTTTGAAGGTTACGGTGCCTATGGGTTCCGTGATAAACAATTGAAATACATGGGTGGTATCCGTTATACCATCAGGAAGAAACCATTTGTAGCGGCTGGCAGCGAATACCGGCATGATCTGGTTCAACCCGGCTTACATGAACCGATATTTAAAGATGAGGGCTTTCTGGTTATTCTTTTCAGAAGAAATCCTTCAGATAAATTAGCTTTGATGGATGGAGCTAAATTCTATCTTGAAAGTGCATTCAGAAACGGCCTTTGGCTCAAAGCCCAGTATCAAAATAATTATTACAAACCCCGGAGTATCTTCTTTAGTCATTTTAATCCTTCTGATGAGAAAATCTACGAGCAGAATCTGCGGATTTCCGAAGCATCCTTACTAATTAGGTACTCTTACCAGGAAAAGTTTATTGAAAAGAAATTCAAACGTACATCTCTGGGAACAGACTTTCCGGTATTTCAGCTTAGCCTGACTAGGGGTTTCTCCGGATTCTTAGAAGGAGAATTTAATTATATCCGAATCGGATGGAGAATGACACACCGGCTGAATACATTTCCTTACGGATTTCTCGATTATTCTTTCGAAGCCGGCTGGTCTGACGGAACAGTACCTTATCCGATGCTATTCATTCATCGCGGAAACGAATCGCACTTGTTTGATTATACTGCTTTTAATCTGATGAGTCATTATGAATTTTATACTGACCGTTATGTTTCAGCAACTGCAGTTCATCACCTTGATGGATATCTCTGGAGAAGATTGCCTTTGCTTCGGGTACTGAAATGGAGAGAATTATTTTCGGCAAGAATCCTGTGGGGGCACTTAGACAGCAAAAACCGGAATCTGGTTATTCCTCCGTCACCAGTATCAGCAATCAGCAGTTTGCCATACATTGAAGCCGGTACCGGGCTTGAAAATGTGCTACGGATTTTCAGAGTTGATTTCCTCTGGAGGATTACCTATCGCGACAGGCCTGCTGTTCAACAAAACGGAATCAGGTTAAGTGCCCAGTTGATCTTTTAATTAACAGGAACTCAGTATGCAACCGGTCAGGTTAGAGAGCAGCTTTACTAAGCTTAGCCGTTTCGGAAGGTAGGGTTATCTTAATAAATCTTTGTAAAACATCATCCAGAATTATTCGTCCAGAAAAAACTTTACAGTTTTTGTTGTTAATCCAGCTATTCCTTTAGAAGTATTGTATTAATCCGAATATTGGTTTATGGTTGGTTTGTTTTTCGGATAATAGTTTTTAAAGGTTTGTTTCACTTCAACTGGTTCATCAGCATAATGAACCTTGGCGGGAGTATGATTGCTGATATATGGAGGTCATTTGTTCTTATAAAAATGAATAGCAACAGGCAAATAACGGGTAGCTTCTTTCACCGTTTTTGTTTCCTGAATATCTCCAGAATAACAGCGTACCTTTCTGTTTTGGTTAAATAGTTACCTTTTTTCTGAATGATTTCTCCTTTCTTTTTGTCCATTTTTTACATTTTGAAGTGTAAGCCTGTTTCAGGATAAGTTAAAACTTTAACCCTTAGCGCTGGGAAGTGAGTACATGCCGCCTGTGCTGTTGGTGAGCAGAGGTTTTTTGTTTATTGATACAGTATAAGATTTTCTTATCCGTTCCTGTTAGCAAGATGCAAAAAGCCTTACAAATAACAACTACTTGATTATTCCACGTACTTTTACCCGTCTTTTTACGATGAACAAAGGCTTTCAGCAAACCCTCTCATTGCTTATTGTATTAATTTCAGCAATCCTGTTAATTTATGCTATGAGTGATTTCATCACTCCGTTTCTTTCAGCAATCATCCTTTATGTCATTCTTCGAAAGCCGATGGAGTATTTTACTCAGAAGCTGAAAATGAAACAGGTTGTAGCAGCCTTAATTTTAATGGTGGTTTCTTTTGTGGTGGTACTTCTTCCGCTCACACTGATGATTTGGATGCTGACAACAAAAGTGAATTATGTACTGAATCACAGTGATGAAATTATTTCGGGATTGATGCGAGTAGATAATTTTCTTGAACAATATATTGGATTTAAGATTTTATCAGCTGAAACATTAAATCGGGCAAGAGCCCTGGCTGCCCAGATTGTCCCGGGATTTCTGAGTAAAACAGCAGATGCCGGACTGGCTCTGGTAATCATGTATTTTATTTTGTTTTTTATGCTTACAAATGCAGGAGTTGTAGAAAGCAAAATGGAAGAATACCTTCCTTTCAGACGAGAGAACAACAGGATGTTTATATCAGAAATGGAGAACATGGTAATGGCGAATGCCATGGGAGCTCCGTTACTGGCTTTGGTTCAGGGGATCTTTGCCTGGATCGGGTATCTGATTTTTGGTGTTCCTGAACCCTTGTTCTGGGCTGTCATGACGGCTTTGTTTTCATTTGTCCCGATGGTTGGAACTCCCCTGGTCTGGTTACCTGCCGGATTATTCCAAATTACAGCCGGTTATCTCTGGCTGGGAGTTGGAATTCTGATTTATGGAGTAATCATTATTTCTAATGTTGATAATGTTTTCAGATTTATTTTTCAGAAAAAATTTGCAGATATTCATCCACTCACTACCCTGCTGGGCGTTCTGATGGGAATTCAAATTCTGGGGCTCCCGGGAATTGTTTTCGGGCCGCTGTTCATCTCCTGGTTCCTGCTGATGGTTAAAATTTACAAACAGGAATTTTATCCAAAGTCTGTTCCCGATACTTCTGACTCAGATATAATTTCAGAAAATGAAAAAAGTAACTCAGGCTAAAACACTTAAACCAGCAACTCAAAAAACCGGCAGGACAGTCACGGTCAGCCCAGGCTCAGTCCGTAGTTTATACTTTCTGACCGGACTACTGGCTGCTTTGCTCTATGCGAATACCCTCAGTCATGATTTTACAGTTGATGACGGGACGGTTATGGAGAATAATACCATTGTAAAGAAAGGAATCAGTGCAGTTCCTGAGATTTTTTCAACCCGTTACCGTGCCGGTTTCTGGGACAGAAAAGAGAATATGTACCGGCCTTTGTCGCTGGTCATGTTTGCAGCGGAATGGCAGATAACCGGAGGCAAGCCTTGGCTTGGCCATTTGGTTAATGTTTTAATGTATGTATCAATTTGTGTGTTACTAGTTCACCTTTTCAGGAAACTGCTCAGAAAGCATCATCCATTAATTCCTTTTCTGGCTGCATTGCTGTTTACAGTTCATCCGTTACATACTGAAGTGGTAGCTAATATTAAAAGCAGGGATGAAATTCTTTGCCTGCTCTTTTCTGTGTTTGGAATGCTTTCAGCTTTAAAGTATGCTGAAACAAAAAAAATACTGATGATGATCTTGTCAGCTCTTTTCATATTCATAGCCTTGTTATCCAAGGAAAATGCAATTGCAATGGTTGCAGTGATTCCGCTTATGATTTGGTTTTTTTCAGATACCGGCTTTAAACAGCTTGGTCTATCAGTTGCAATCCTGCTGGTACTATCGGGAGTCTATTTTTTAATCCGTAGTGCTGTACTTTCTGGGTTAGGCAACCAGGCTGAGTTACAACTCATTAATAACTCAATGTTGGGGGCTGAAGGATTTGCCCGGTTTATGATGGCATGTTACCTTATTGGCAAATACCTTTTAATGCTGGTAGTTCCATATCCGCTGTCATTTGATTATTCCTATAACCAGATAAGTACTGAGGTTGCCGGCTCGCCCCTGGCCTGGTTATCGTTATTAGTTTCGCTGGTACTCGTTGGCTATGCAGTTGCTGGAGTCAGGAAAAAGAACCCGTTGTCCTTTGCAATTTTTTTCTTTTTTGGAACACTGGCACTGGTTTCAAATATCTTTTTCCTGATTGAAGCCACGTTTGCTGAACGGTTTTTATTTATGCCTTCAGTGGGGTTTGCTTTTGCAGCAGCCATCCTGCTTTCCAAAGTGATGAAAGGGAATCCTTCAGTTAAGCAGTTCTTCAGTTTAAAATCAAATACAGCCTGGGCCGTATTGACACTGGTTGTCCTGGTGTTGTTTTCATTCAAAACCATAAGCCGGAACTCAGACTGGAAGAACAACCTGGCACTGCTCGAAGCAGATGTTAAAACATGCCCTAAGAGTGCAAGAATCCGGTACGCTTACGGCAGTGCTATTCTTTTTGAAAGGGCCATTCCTGAAAAGAACGAGAATAAGAAGAATCAATTATTGGATGAGGCAATTGCTCAGCTTACTAAAGGTGTATCTATTTTGAATACCTATGCAGATGCCTATTATCATCTCGGTCTGGCTTATAAGGCAAGAGGAAACTATCCTAATGCAATACATGCTTTTGAATCGGCCAAACGGAGCAAAACCTGGACAAATGCTGATTTCTATATTGCTTCAGGACTTTCATACGGTGGGGCATCCCGTTATAGCGAAGCAATTGCTGATTTTAAAAAAGCACTGGAATATAACCCTCAATCGTATGAGGCTTATAATAATGCCGGAATGTATTTTAACGAAGCTTCAATGACCGATTCAGCTTTGGTTTACCTGAATAAGTCTGTTTCTCTTCAACCTGATTTTGCCAGCGCTTACTACAACCTGGGTAATACCTATGCCAAACGCGGAAATTTTAATGAAGCCATCAGCAATTATGAAAAGGCAATTGCAATTGACAGTCTGTACGAAGATGCCTATAATAATACCGGCAATAGTTATGCTGCTATGAAAAACTACGATAAAGCATTGGATTATTACAAGAAGGCAGTTAAAATCAATCCGGCAAATTCCAAAGCACTGAATAATATCGGAGTTACTTATTTCATGCTGGGTGATACTGTTAATGCAAAAAAATATTTACATCAGGGTTCAGGCCAGTAGCACACTATTTATTTTTACCTGAAAATAAAATCCGATATAAATGAACAAGTTACTTATTGCACTGGGTATTTGGCGGGCAGTTCTGATCATTCAGGGACAGGAATTACCCTTTAATTTTGAAGTTAGCCGGTTTAACGGGGAGTATCACATTGAATTGCAGAATGGCCCGGAGTTAATTCCGGTTGAGGGAATCCGTTTAAACGGAGACTCACTGATTATGCACCTGTCAGTTTATGATGCTGAAATCCGTGCTGAAGTAAAAAATAAAACAATGACTGGAAAGTTGTATAATACTTCTTCCTCCGGATGGCATGAAATACCATTCACTGCCGCCTATGGAATCCGCCAGCGGTTTATAACGGACAGCATACCCCCAACTACCCCAATAAACGGTAAATGGGAGTGTTATTTTCAAAATGAAAAGGATTCATCCTTGGCCATTGGATTATTTGAACAAAACGGAAATAAAGTAAATGGAACATTTCTGACTTCAGCGGGTGATTACCGGTTTCTTGAAGGAGTTGTTGCTGGTGACAGCCTGAAACTCTCTGCTTTTGACGGTGCATTCATCTATCTGTTTTTAGCCAAGGTGAAGGATGGAAAACTGACTGGAGATTTCTATTCTGGTAACTATTATCATTCTAAATGGAGCGGAGTAAAAAATGATGTGATCCGGCTTCCGGATCCCTATTCGATTTCAAAATTAAAACCCGGAGTGGAAACGCTGAATTTCCGTTTTCCTGATACCGACAGCAACCTGGTTGAATTTCCATCAGAACGGTTTCGAGATAAAGTAACCATCGTTCAGTTAGCCGGAAGCTGGTGCCCAAACTGCATTGATGAGTCAAAATATTTTGACTATTTCCTGAAGAAGAATCCGGATCAGCCTGTTGCAATAACAGCATTGATGTTTGAACGGACATCCGATTTCAGTAAAGCTATTGTCAATATTAAAAGATTTAAATCATATACAGGAAGCGATTACCCGTTATTATTTGCCGGTGACCGGAAAAATCTCAGGCAGTTGCTTCCTGAGATGGATGTTATGGGCGGATATCCTACAACAATCATTCTTGATAAAAAGGGTAAAATCAGAAAAGTACATACCGGATTTAACGGCCCGGCAACCGGTGTCTATTTTGTTAAACAAAAAGAGGAATTTGAGAAGTTTGTAAACGAACTGATGGCTGAATAAAAAGTTAGTTCAAACTGTAAACCCGGTATGGCTATGCTTATAACTCAGTTCTCTCATTGTAAATCATCATCAGCTGATTCTGAAATCAGACAGTCGGCATTATGAACGCAGGCAAGATTTATTAAATATTTATCCTTGATTGTGATTCTACAAATTGTTTTTGAGAGAAGATACTCTTCATTTTGGAATCCGGATTTTACTATGCTTGAATGAGGGCAGTAGCCGCTGGATGGATGAATGAGAGTACCAGGCAAAAGGAAGATTAGGGTAAAATCTGATTAACTTTGTTGTGCAAAAGAATGGCAAAAACCAAAAAATAAGCGTTATGAATAATTTAAAAAGAACAGTAAATACCATTTTGTTTCTTGTACTGTTATTACCATTATCCTCATTTACACAAGACAGGCACATCCCGGAATCTGAAATTCCATCAACGATCCGCTCTTATATCAAAACACATTTTCCGAACCATACAATTTTGAAAACTGAGGTGGATAAGGGAGGTAAATCAAAAGAATATGAAATAAGACTGAATGACAGGACAGAACTGGTATTTAACAGTAAGTTTCAGATTAAAAAAATAGACGGTAAAACTTCGTTACCGCAAAGTGTAATCCCCACAAAAATCAGTGAGTATGTTAAAACCCGTTACCCTGATAAGGTAATAACAGGCTGGGAAATGAAATGGAAGCACCAGGAAATAGAGCTGGATAGCGGAGTTGAACTGGAGTTCTCAGTTGAGGGTGATTTTCTAAGAGTTGACTAATTAGCCTAAACTTGCAGGCTGTACCGCAACAAACGAATCCCAACAGTAATGAAAGTAGCAGTTGTAGGAGCTACCGGACTGGTAGGAACCATGATGTGCCGGATTCTGGAAGAAAGAAATTTTCCGGTAACAGAACTAATCCCGGTAACTTCACCCCGTTCTGCCGGAAGCAAAATTGAATTCGGAAATCAAAAAATAAGAACGGTTCTGATTCCGAAAGCACTTAGCCGTAAACCTGATATTGCATTATTTTCTGCCGGAGGCCCCGTATCGTTAGAAGCAGCTCCGCTTTTTGTAAAGCAGCACTGTGTTGTAATTGATAACAGCTCTGCCTGGAGGATGAACCCCGAGGTTCCACTGGTAGTTCCTGAAATCAATGCCGGCTCAATTACCAAAGAGCACCGGCTTATATCCAATCCCAATTGTTCAACGGTTCAGTTGGTTATGGTAGTAAGTCCGCTGCATCAAAGATTCAAGATACGAAGAATGGTTGTTTCTACTTACCAGTCAGTTACCGGAACAGGCAAAAAGGCAGTTGATCAGCTCATGAATGAACGGAACGGGGTGAAAGGTGAATTAGCTTATAACTGGCCGATTGATCTGAATGTGATTCCTCAAATTGATAGTTTTCTGGATAATGGTTACACTAAAGAGGAAATGAAAATTGTGAATGAAACCCGAAAAATTCTCAGGGACGACTCGATTCAGATAACTGCCACAGCAGTGAGGGTACCTGTTATTGGCGGACATTCAGAATCCGTTAATGTTGAGTTTGAAAATAATTTTGAGGTTGAAGAAGTTCTGCAGATATTAGCTGAAACCAAAGGAGTTGTGGTTATTGACAATCCGGTAGCACATCGCTATCCTATGCCGGTATTTTCTTATCACAAAGATGAAGTGTTTGTTGGAAGAATACGCAGAGATGAAAGTTGTTCAAAAGCATTAAACCTGTGGATTGTTGCCGATAACCTGCGAAAAGGAGCCGCTACCAATGCGGTTCAGATTGCTGAATATATAATCAGGTTGTAATTCAGTTTTTACTCCAGCTTGTTCCATCTTTACTGTCTTTGATTTCAAAATTAAGTTTCAGCAATTCATCTCTGATTCTGTCTGAGACAGCAAAATCCTTTTTTAACTTGGCTTCCTGGCGAATTGATAGGATCAGGTTCATTAAGCCATCTACAGAACGGTCATCAGCAGCATTTTCCTGCATCATTCCAAGAATAGTAAACAGGAAATCATCATATAACTTTTTGATTTCAGTAAGATCAGCAGCTGTAAGTTGCTCTTTACCTGTAATTGTTGAATTAATAATTCTCGATGCTTCAAACAGATGAGACAGTACAATTGCCGTATTTAAATCATCGTTCATGGCCTCATAACATTTCTGTCTGAGGGGCTTGATCTGAACAGTTGATTGGGCCGAAGGTTTGATACGGTCAATGGCTTTAACACTGTTCATCAGTTTAATCATTGCTTTTTCGGCAGCTTGCAGTGCTTCATTTGAGAAATCCAGGGTACTTCGGTAATGTGCCTGCAGGATATAAAACCGGATGGTCATCGGTGTATAGGCCTGCTTGAGAAGAGGGTGATTGCCGGTGAACAACTGGTCGAGGTTGATAAAGTTATTGAGCGAGCGGCCCATCTTCTGACCGTTGATTGTGATCAGATTATTGTGCATCCAGAACCTTACCGGAGCATGACCACAGCAACCTTTACTCTGGGCAATTTCACTTTCATGGTGAGGGAAGAGCAGATCCATTCCGCCTCCATGAATATCAAATGTTTCGCCAAGGTATTTTCGGCTCATTGCCGAACATTCAATATGCCAGCCGGGGAACCCTTCACTCCAGGGTGATGGCCAGCGCATAATATGATTTGGCTGTGCTTTTTTCCAGAGCGCAAAATCAGCAGGATTCTTTTTCTCATCCTGGCCTTCAAGCTCACGTCTTTCACTTCCTGCTCCGGCAAGTTGCTCTTCCACAATCCTGCCTGAAAGTGTACCGTAGTCATGTGACTGGGCATATTTTATAACATCAAAATACACTGAGCCATTGCTAACGTAAGCAAATCCGTTATCAAGAATCTTTTTGATCATTTCAATCTGCTCAATGATATGACCGCTGGCACGGGGTTCGATGGATGGCGGAAGGACATTAAGTAACCGCATACAGCGATGAAACTCATCTGTAAACAGTTTGGCTATTTCCATTGGCTCCAGTTTCTCCAGCCTGGCTCTTTTCTGAATCCGGTCTTCACCTGTTCCTTCAACTTCGTCTTCAAGGTGGCCGACATCGGTTATGTTACGAACGTACCTGACCTTATAACCAAGGTGAGTGAGGTAACGGAACAATACATCAAATGTAATATACGGCCGGCCATGACCCAGATGAGCGGGCCCATAAACGGTAGGGCCACATACATACATACCGACATGAGGCGGATTCAGAGGCTTAAAAAGTTCTTTCTCACGACTGAGCGAATTGGTAAAATATAATGCTTGCTCCATTTCAGGTATGAGATGTTGATTTTTTTAGTTCCTGTGATACTCCTTGAATCATTTCAGAAGTCATGTCGGCCAATGAATAATGAGGTTCCCATCCCCATTGCAGCCGAGCTGCCGAATCATCAATTGACTGAGGCCATGAATCTGCCAGCGCCTGGCGAAAATCAGGATTATAAGTGATTTTAAAATTAGGGATATGTTTAATGATTTCATCAGCCAGCATCTGAGGAGTAAAACTGAATGCAGCAAAGTTATAGCTGCTTCTGACTTTGATTTTATCAGCCGGAGCTTCCATTAGTTCAATTGTTCCGCGAATGGCATCCGGCATGTACATCATTGGTAAAAGGGTATCCCTGCTTAAAAAACTTGCATATCTGCCATTTAAGAGAGCCTGATGAAAAATATGAATGGCATAATCGGTAGTTCCGCCACCTGGAGGCGATTTGAAGCTGATTAATCCCGGGTACCGGATGCTTCTAACATCAACTCCGTATCGGTGAAAGTAATATTCACACCATCTTTCCCCGGCCAGTTTACTGATCCCGTAAACGGAAGTTGGTTCCATGATAGTTACCTGAGGAGTCTGTTCCCGCGGGGTTGTCGGTCCGAATGCAGCAATTGAACTAGGCCAGAAAACCCGAAGGTTTTTCTCTTTGGCAAGATCCAGAATATTAAACAGCCCTTCCATATTTAGTTTCCATCCGAGTTTGGGTTTTTGCTCGGCCGTTGCTGATAGTAATGCAGCCAGTAAGTAAACCTGGGTGATCTGATATTGCTGAATGGTTTGAGCCAGTGAATGGGTATCAAGTACATCAATGTTCTGATACCATCCGGTTTCTTTTTCAGATTTTTTGATATCGGATGCCAGCACACGATTGTCACCATAACTACTGCGGAGAGCACCAACAAGTTCAAGTCCTATCTGACCTGATGAACCAAGTACAAGAATGGTTTCTTTCATCTTTTTTCTGAGTGCAGCAAAAGTAGGATTTTGATACCGTTTACATTTGTGCAATGAGCATAACCGGTAAGAGGTCATTCATTCAAGATGTATTTCTATTGTTCATTATTGGTGCAGCAGGCTATCTTCAGATAAGCCTGATGCAGTATGCATTAAAATTTGACATCATTGACCAGTACTTCCCCTGGAGACGGTTTGCTGCTGAATGCTATAGCAATGGTTTCATTCCATTCTGGAATCCCTATCAGCATTTTGGTTATGCTTTTTCAGCTGATCCGCAAAGTGGGGCATGGTATCCTATAGTCTGGTTAGCCGGTTTAACAGGCGGATACAATATCTATTTTAACCAGCTGGAGTTTTTTATTCATATTGTTTTAGCCGGAACAGGGATGTATCTGCTGATTAAATATTTAACATCAGTACGGAAGGTGGCCCTACTCGCAGGAATTGTCTTCATGCTATCGGGGTTCTTTATCGGCAATGCTCAGCATCTGACCTACATTATCAGCGGAGCCTGGTTCTCTTTCATTATTTATTATTATTTAAGAATGAGTAGTGAATTTAAATTCAGTATGGCAGCCCTGTTTGCAATCTCCTTGTTTATGATGGCAGCTGGCGGGTATCCTGCATTTACCATCATTACCGGCTATATTCTTTTAGCTTTATTCCTGTGGAAACTGATTCATTACTGGAAAGATAAATCTTCTCTTATTTTTTTTATCCGGATAAATATAATTGGTTTAATCACTGCTGTATTGCTGCTTTCCTTTGTGCTGGTAACAACCTGGCAAAGTCTTGATTTCATTGCAAAGAGTAATGCGTTACCATTGAAGACAGTCTTGTTCAATCCGTTTTCACCTCAGTCGTTAATCTCATTACTTTGGCCTTTGGTTACCACTACGGACTACTCGTTCTTTGAAACCGATATGAGTATGGCAAACATTCATATCGGCATTGTTTTTCTGTTGGCCCTGTTGTTTTTTATCCCAGGGAAAAAGACCAAAAACCAATGGGCTGTTCTCGGAGCAGGAATATTTTTCTTGATGGCCTCCTTTGGACGATATACTCCGTTAAGAGAATGGTTATATGATTTGATCCCATTCATGAATCTGTTCAGATTCCCATCCATCTTTCGCTTTTTTGCCTTATTCTGCTTTGTCATCCTAGCATCCTTCTGTTTAAAAACGGTTTTTAATGATAAAGAGAAAACCAGCTGGTTTTATAAAATACTTATTGGCGTCCTCATACTGAATTCGTCAACCGGAATGGTTCTGGCTGTTTGCAACAAGGCAACGGTTCATTCAGACAGATTTTTCAGTTCAGGATGGTATGACTTTATTCAGCAGACCGGATTCTGGGATGCCATGCTGCTTCAGTCCGTTGTTCTGGCAATTCTAACAATAGTCCTTTTGTTGGTCAATAAAATAATCAAGCCTGATAAAGTAGTTTTGATTTCGGTTTTTGCTATTAGCGAAATGCTGGCAGCTGCTCAGATCAACTCTCCAAAAACAGTTTATGGCGAGTTTACTACCAGTCAGATTAATCAGATAATGGCTGAATTGCCATTAGGTTTTCCGGTTCCCGAAAACCAGCCGATAAAAAATTATTCCGACTCAACCGGATTTATTTCTCCATTCTGGAGAAACCTGTCTATGCTTAGAAAACAACCAGGTTTTGACGGATACAATTCGTTTAAAATGCTGTATTACGATTCGGTAGCTGATAATTCGTCACTTATATTACCGGTTATCGAAAATCCGGTTGCATTTTCTGCGGTTTCCTATTCGTTTTATCATTCAACAATTCAGGATTTTGACCTTATCCGGATTCAACCTGCTCACCTGTTTCTGAATGATTCACTTAAAGAAAAAACCCCGGAATTTATTTCTGCTGAGAAGCATTCTGTTGAGTTTACTGAGTTCACACCTGAAAAAGTTACGATCCGTACAAATGGGTTAACTCAACAACTTGTTACACTGATGCAGCACTTTCACCCAATGTGGAAAGTCAGCATAGACAGGAAGCCGGCTTCATATCTGATTTCTGATTATATGATGATGACTGTTCCGGTTGAGGCAGGTAACCATTCGATCGAATTTCAGATTCATAATCTGCCGGGGATTTGGGCTTTCCGGTTAACTGTTGTGGTACTGATTATTCTTTTGGTGGTAGTTTTAAGTCAGCGTTTTCGGTGAGCTTACTTTTGTTTATCGGTCAATATCAGGAATAACCAGGTCAAGCGAACCCATTATTGCAACCAGGTCACCAATCTTCTGCCCTCTGGCCATCTGATCGAGAGCCGAAAGGTTTGAAAATCCCGGTGACCTGAATTTCATCCGGTAAGGAGTAGTTGCGCCCTCACTTACAATGTAAACTCCCAGCTCACCGCGTGCCGTTTCAACACGGGTAAAATATTCGCCTTTCGGAACTTTTAGTACTGCTTTTGTTTTTGCCTGAAAATCACCCGCTGGAATATTGTCTATCAATTGTTCAACAATTTTTAGCGACTGTTTCATTTCTCCCATTCTGATCAGGTAGCGGGCATAACAATCGCCAGCCGTTTCAATTATTTCTTCGAAATCAAGTTTGTCATAGATTCCGTATGGATGAATCTTCCGGATATCGCAACTTACCCCGCTGCCTCTTGCTGTTGGCCCGGTACAACCATAGGAAACAGCATTTTCTTTCGACAGATAACCAACTCCCTTCATTCGGTTTATAAAGATGGCATTGTCACTCAGAAGTTCATCATATTCATCAATCTTGGATTTAAATAACTGAATAAACTCATGAACCTTCTTCTGAAAATCCGGATGCAGGTCAAACATCACACCGCCCGGTACATTGTAATTCATGGTCAGCCTGGCTCCACAGGTTTCTTCCATTATATCGTTCAGCATTTCCCGTTCGCGAAAAGCATGAAAAAACGGAGTAATGGCACCCACATCCATTGCCAGGGCTCCCCACCACAGGCAGTGCGAAGCAATCCGGGTGAGTTCATCCATAAGAATCCTAATAACTTTAGCTCGCTCGGGAATCTCCAGCTGTAAACCTTGTTCAACGCACATGGCACATGCATGATTGTTGATATGAGCTGAAAGGTAATCCATCCTGCTGGTTATGTAAATGAACTGGCGGTAAGTAAGGCTTTCGCACATCTTTTCGATTGAACGATGGATATAGCCCAGATGGGGTTCAATCTTTTTTACTGTTTCGCCATTCAGTGTAATGACCAGGTGAAGCACTCCGTGTGTGGATGGGTGCTGAGGCCCGACATTGACAATCAGATCCCCTTCTTCGGTGGTTCCTATTTCTTCAAGCATATTGAATAGGGGTCAAAGGTAAGCGATTGAGATTTCCAGTAATTGTTTGCTTATCACGATTTTTATTCATCTCTCAGAAAAATGAAATGAATCTGCAACCGGTTCGGGATTTGAGTTGTCTCCTGATTTGAAACAGGAAATCAGAACGGAATCAGAACCCAGACACCATGAGTTTAAGTTAATGCAACTTTGAAGCCTGATTACATAAATATTACCAGTTTTCAGAAAATGAAAATCAAAATCATGGGAAACTCATTACGGAAAATACTATTCTCTGGTTTAATTTTTATAGCTAGCCTATCCGTGATGATTGTATTCCTGGCTGTTCTGATTCCAGTAAAAACTTCAAAACCTTATTCAACTGTAATTTATTCATCTGACAGTACAGCACTCTATGTGTTTCTGAGTAACGATGATAAATGGAGATTGCCGGTTCAGCTTAGGGAAGTCTCCCCCGAACTGATTCAAGCCTTAATTTTTAAGGAAGATAAGTATTTTCGTTACCATCCGGGAGTAAACCCGGCTGCTGTAGCCCGTGCTGTTCTTAGTAATCTGATTCATTGGAAGAAGGTTTCTGGTGCAAGTACCCTCACCATGCAGACAGCAAGACTTCTATATCCGGCACGAAGGACAATTGGAAACAAACTGGTTGAAATATTCCGCGCCCTTCAGCTGGAGGCTCGTCTCAGCAAAAATGAAATTCTTGAACTGTATCTGAGTCTGGCTCCGTATGGCAGTAATATAGAAGGGGTTCAGGCAGCATCTATGCAGTTTTTCGGCAAACCTGCTTCGAAACTCAGCCTGGGTGAGGCTACCATGCTGGCCCTTATCCCCAACCGGCCTAACTCACTTTCTCCTTTTTCAGCTTCTGCTCAGCTTTTAAAAGCACGCAATATCTGGCTTCTCCGAATGAGAAATGCCGGGCTATTCAATGAAGAACAAACAGAGGATGCACTCGCAGAACTACTTCCCGAAAAGCGGCATTCCATGCCCCGTTATATACCTCACCTCGCTTTCAGACTCAAGCAAAGGTATCCCTGGCAAGACCGGATTTATACTCATATTAATACTGCTATTCAGCAAAAAGCAGAATTGTTGTTAAGTGATTATTTGGAACAAATGCACTCGTGGAATATCTATAACGGATCGGTAATGATAATTGATAATTTAAATCATTCCGTTGTTGCCTATTGCGGATCTTCTGATTACCATGATTGGGTTCATGCCGGCCAGGTTGATGGTCTGCAGTCAGTACGTTCTCCGGGAAGTACGCTCAAACCTGTTGTTTACGCATTGGCAATTGACAAGGGTTTAATTACACCTAAGAGTATGCTGATGGATGTGCCGGTTGACTTTTCAGGATATGTTCCTTCTAATTATGACGGTAAATTTTTGGGTCGAGTTTCGGTTGAAAATGCACTGAGCCTTTCCTTGAATATTCCGGCTGTTGAATTGCTTGAAAAGACAGGAATTAATGAACTAACAGGGGTGCTTGAGAAAGCAGGATTCCGGTCATTGACAGCCAAAAAAAGCAGCCTTGGATTAAGCATGATATTAGGCGGATGTTCGGTAAAACCTGAAGAAGTTGCAGGACTCTTTTCTGCTTTTGCAAATGTAGGTAAATTCTTTAAACCGGCACTCGTGAAAGACGATAATCCAGAGCCAGTAACTTTATTTTCTGCAGAGTCGGCATACCTGGTTGCTGAAATGTTGTCAAAAACCCAACGTCCTGATTTTCCTGAAAATTTTCAGAATGTGGTGAATGCGCCAGTCATCTCCTGGAAAACCGGAACATCTTACGGTAGGAGGGATGCCTGGGCAACCGGATTTAACAGCAGGTTTACTGTTACCGTTTGGATAGGTAACTTTTCAGGCGAAGGAGTACCTGAACTAACCGGGGCCAAGGTGGCAACTCCGCTGCTGTTCCAGATTTTTAAGCGAATTGATAACCTGGCAGGAGAGGTATGGTTACTACCACCCGGTAAAATTGACTACCGGATGGTTTGCAGCGTTAGCGGAATGCCGGCAAATGATTATTGTGATCAGCAGGTTATGGATGAATTTATTCCAGGAGTTTCACCTTATCAGAAATGCATGCATCTGTTGAAGATTTATACCTCATTAAATGAAGGAATTGCTTATTGTTTACACTGTCTTCCTGCAACAGGTTATAAGACCGTCATATATCCAAATCTGGCCTCCGAACTGGCAGCCTGGTACCGGAGCGAACATATTCCATTTAAGGAGATTCCACCTCATAATCCTGCCTGCCAGCATGTATTATCAGGAGCAGCACCACGGATTACAAGCCCTTCAGACGGGAAAGAGTTTTTGATTGAAAAAGACGGGTTACTTAGCCTGCAGTGTATTGCAGACCCAGGTGTAACTGAAGTTTATTGGTATATCAATAACCGGTTCTATCGTAAAGCTTCCGTTAAGGAAACCTTGTTTTTCATCCCTGAAAAAGGCATAAATAAGATCTCATGCTCTGATGATAAAGGCAGAAACAGCGACTCCCGGATTAAGGTTGAACATTATTAAAGGTGACCAAAGCGCTTAAACACTTCGTTAATGATGTCACCATAGCGGTGTCCAAAAGTAGTCAGGCACCAAACCAGCAACATTTTCCGTTCATCACTTCGCAGCCACTTCAATGCTTTCTTCAATTCTTTCCTGAATAAAACCCTGTCAAACGAAACTTTTGTGAGGACTTGCTTAGTGTATTCGAACATGATTTTCGCTTTAGAGGTGCTAATTTAATTGTCGCATTTCAGAATTCCAAAATAAAAGTAAGATTCTTGAAATTTTGCTGGTTAATAACGTTTTATACTATGAATTATTGCGGTTTTATGACAACCACAACTAAAAAACAAAGAGTCCGGTGTCAGTAGTTGAATTGCTGGAGTAAATGCTGATTTTGAAGACTAAGATTGGGCTGAATCAAATCTGATTGATTGTTTATATTCAGCTTAAAGCCAGAAATGAAAGAAGGTAGTCTTCACTTCTTGCTTGAAACCAAACTTTTCATAAAGGAGACAAGCCGGCCTGTTGTTGCCTTGAGTTGCTACCTGAACTGACTGATAACCATTGTTCTTGAACCAGTTCAGCGCATATTCAATAAGCAGGTTACTGATTCCGTATCCGCGGTATTTACTGTTAACAGCCACAAGCCCAATGTCGCCCCGGTTTGTCTTTTCACCAAGGGTAATCAGACCGGTAATATCATTCATGTGGCGCGACACAATTACTTCTTTGGCAATTTTTTTTTGGACACTATCCTGAATCCAAATTGTATAAAGCTTCCGAAAAGTATTGAATCCAAACTGATCGTCAGTTTTAAACCTGGAAAACATTCCGCTTTCTATTGCCAGCCGGATTAGCTGATCTTCGGCTTCAGGCTGATTATAGGGCATAAGATATAATTTATTCACAGCATATTTGAAACTGTAATTTTCAATATTACGTGAATAAAGCACCTTGGTACCTACAAATTTTCCGCCCAGTGAGCGGGTAATGTCAATTTCCTTTTGTGAACTAACAGCGGAAGGCCAGTACACAAGCCTGAATCCTTTGCCTTTAAGTTCATTCAGAATATTGGCAAGATGTGAAGGTTCAAAGGTTAATGGAATTAACTGAGCAACAGGATAGCCCAGAAACTTTGTGTCCCACTCCAGTTTTTTATACAAATCATCCATATCGGATGAAGGATTTTACCTGATCAGAAATTTAAACTTATCAATATTTTTCAGTGCAATTCCGGTTCCTCTGACAACTGCTCTTAATGGGTCTTCAGCAATATGAACCGGTAATTTTGTTTTCATGCTGATCCGCTTGTCAAGGCCTCTGAGCAATGCACCGCCACCGGTCAGGTAAATCCCCATTCGGTAAATATCAGCACTTAGTTCCGGAGGAGTTATTTCAAGGGCTTTTAAAATTGCTTCTTCAATTTTTGTAATGGATTTATCCAGAGCATGAGCAATTTCAGAATAACTGACGGTAATTTCCTTTGGGATTCCAGTCATCAGATCCCGGCCGTGAACAGCATAATCAGCAGGAGGATTTTCAAGTTCGGGCAATGCAGATCCACATTCAATTTTAATTCGTTCGGCACTTCGCTCACCAATGAGAATATTATGCTGTCTGCGCATGTAATCCCAGATATCATTAGTAAAAGCATCACCGGCAACACGGATGCTCTGGTCACAAACAATTCCACCCAGAGCAATTACCGCAATTTCACTGGTTCCGCCTCCGATATCAATAATCATGTTGCCCATGGGTTCTTCAACATCAATTCCGATTCCGATTGCCGCTGCCATGGGTTCATGAATCAGGTAAACTTCTTTACCACCGGCATGTTCGGCACTGTCGCGAACAGCCCTTTTCTCGACTTCAGTAATTCCGGAAGGAATGCAGATTACCATTTTTAAGGATGGAGTAAATAGCCGTTTGCCGGGATTAATCATTTTAATCATCCCCTTAATCATATATTCGGCAGCTTCAAAGTCGGCAATGACTCCATCCTGCAAAGGACGGATTGTCTTGATATTCTCATGGGTTTTCCCATGCATCATCATGGCCTGTTTACCCACTGCGATTACCTTACCGGAAGTCCGGTCAAGGGCAACAATACTAGGTTCATCTACAACAACTTTATCATTGTGAATAATCAGCGTATTGGCAGTGCCAAGGTCAAGAGCAATTTCCTGGGTAAGAAAGTCGAATAATCCCATCTGCCTGATGTCAGGTTATTTATTTTAATTTTTTGACTTCAAAGAAAACGATAAAGTTCCAGTTGGCAAACTTAATGACGGAAATGCCTTATTCCTGTAAAAACCATAGCAATTTTTAACCGGTTGGCGGCATCAATAGAATCCTTGTCTCTTACAGATCCTCCGGGCTGGATAATAGCTGTAATTCCTGCCTGGCCGGCAATTTCAACACAATCAGGAAAAGGGAAGAAGGCATCGCTTGCCATCACCGCACCTTTTAGATCAAACCCAAGCCGCCTTGCTTTTTCAACTGCCTGATTTAAGGCATCAACTCTTGAAGTCTGACCGGTTCCGGATGCCAGCAGGCAGTTATCTTTTGCAAGTACAATTGCATTTGAACGTGTATGTTTAACCAGCTTAAGAGCAAAGAGCAGATCACTAACTTCGGCTGGGGTCGGTAATTGGTCGGTAACTGATTTTAACTCAGCAGCTGTTTCCGTTTTCCGGTCCCTCTCCTGAAACAGGATTCCACCCAACAAAGGCTGATAACGCCAGGCTTCATCCGGCTGCTTTTTTAATCGCAGGAGAATTCTGTTTTTTTTCTGCTTCAGGATTTCCAGTGCTTCTGGCTGATAAGAAGGAGCAATCAGAATTTCAAAAAATAATTTATTGACTTCTTCTGCAGTTGACGGATCAATTTCAGAATTGAATACAATAACACCACCGAATGCAGATACCGGATCTCCGGCTAAAGCGCGTTTCCAGGCTTCAACTGCTGTTGAAGCAGTAGCAATTCCACATGCATTATTATGTTTAATGATAGCACAGGTACATTCATTGAATTCTGAAATCAGGCTGAGGGCAGCATCGGTATCAAGAAGGTTATTATAGGAAAGTTCTTTTCCGTGAAGTTGTTCAATATGGTCTTCAAGCTTGCCAAAAAAGAATCCTTTCTGATGAGGATTTTCACCATAGCGTAATTCATGGTTTTGAATATAAACTTCTGCAAATACCGGATTGCGGCCAGCAAGGTGTTTGTGAATCAGTGAATCATACCGGGCTGTTATCGCAAAAGCACGGGCAGCAAATTGTTTCCGTTGTTCGATTGTTGTGAAGGATCCATTCGCAAGAATTTCTTTTAATGGATTATAATCTTCGACTGATGGAATGATCAGAACATCCTTAAAATTTTTAGCTGCTGCCCGGATCAGGGCTACTCCCCCAATATCAATTTTCTCAATAATCTCTGCTTCAGAAGCACCGGAAGTTACGGTTTCTTCGAACGGATAAAGATCAACAAGCACTAAATCAATGGCAGGAATCTGATGTTTTTCAGCTTCCTGCTGGTCGGATAGATTCTCACTTCGTTGTAAAATTCCACCAAAAATAGCCGGATGCAGAGTCTTAACCCTGCCGCCAAAAATCTCTGGATAGCCTGTAAGTTCAGCAGCTTCGGTAACGGGAATCCCGAGTTTTTCAATAATTATTTTTGTTCCTCCTGTAGATATTAAGCTAACCTGGTTTTGATGCAACAGCCGGATGAGTGGTTCCAGTCCGTTTTTATTATAAACTGAAACCAAAGCACGCATAATTCTTTTCTTCATCAGGATTGCAAATGTAATCCCATCATACGATTCCGGAGGAAGAAGTAAACTACCTGTTTAAAACTCAAATCGAAAACCGGATAGGGAATCTCCGGTAACAACAATTTTTCTGATACAGATTTTTAAATCACTGGTCTCCAGGGTTATAAAATACATTCCTGTCTTTAACTGAATCTGAGTGCTTGAAAACCGAGATTGTGAGAAAATCTGTTTCCCATCAATTGACCTGATCGTAAGCTTATAAATCAGCTGATCAGAGATGAGCTTTAACTCGTTATTACTATATTGAACCAAAACAGCAGGACTTACCGGATGCGGGTTAATTCCCACCGTAGTTATTGTGACCGAATCTGTGTCTATTGAAGAATCACAGTCAGTAGATGCTGTTAAAGTAACAGTAAAAGTTCCGTTTGAAGTATAGGTGTGCTGTGGGTTTTGGAGTGCCGAAGTGGTTCCGTCACCAAAGCTCCAGGAATAATAAGTTGCATTTAACGAACTGTTATTAAAGGTAACTGCTGTTGAATTTTGCTGGATGCCGAATCCGGCAAAGGGAATGTTCCCGTTGCTAAACCAGAGTGACAAACTGTCAAATACTAACTGATTGCATTGTTGCTGGATTAAGGCTGCTTCGGAAACAGGAATTCCTGCAGTATAGCTGAGTGAAGTAACCGGTTTTTTGAAGAAGGCAGAATAAAAGATACAGGCTGCAAGGTATGAGCCATATACTGATGGATGACTTTCGTCAGCAACATAAAGATCGAACGGAAGATTCTGTTTTCTTACTTCCCGCCAGGCACAACCAACCGGAGCCACAGTAGCCAAATTCTGTTGCCCCATCATCAAGTAACTTTCACGGAGTCTTTCCTGCATTCCTTCATAGGTACAAATCGGGGGATAGGATGCACAGTTGGATGCATCACCATATTTGCGGCCCCATGTCATAAAGAAGACAGTTTCGGCACAGGAATCGGCAGCATGAATAAGGCTGTCCAGAAGAGCAGCATAGGGCAAACATTGAGTAGCAACCTGTGCTGGCGGGAAGGCCGGAAGCTGACTCTGTTCCTGGAGAACCACATAATCCCAATTTCCTGCTGCGATCTTAGAAAGTGTGGTTGCGTTTGTAGAATGATTCTGAAAGGTGTATCCGCCTGGAGTATTGGAGTCAAAGATCATTGTGTCGAGATGTGCTGCAGCCAGTTTACTGACCATCAGCGGCAGGTTATTACTATAAACATAACTGTTGCCGATAAAAAGCACTCTCTTAGTTTGCTGCCCGGTCAGGGAATGTGAGAGAAAAAACAAAAGAGAAATAAGAAATATTTTTTGCATACAACAGTAAGAGTGCAAACGTATTGAAACTTTGTAAAGCAAGAAACAAAATCGCAGAGGCAAATGAAGTTTATTTTTAAGAGGGGCAGCAAACAATAAGTATGGGTAATATGGTTGGTTTAGGATTAATCAGTCATTAATGTGAGTTTCATTGTGGGTAAAAAATTCAAAGAAATAAGCTGCCAGCCGGGCTTTGTAAGTTGCCGAGAGTTATCAAATAATGTTGATGACTTTTCAAACACCATTGATTAACAAGGCCATTAGCTGTTTAATAATTGCTGATAACATTTCTCTGTTTAGGTTCACAAATCCATTTCTCCGATTAGGTTTGCATCCACGACCTGAGGTCAGGTTAATCCTTCTTTTTTTTATAAACCTTTTAACTTTACATCAGATGTTTGAAACGATAGAAATGCCTGTAAAATCAACGTCCAGAAAATCCTACTCTCGTGAAGAAGTTCTGAGTCGGTGTCTTGAATATTTTAATGGTGATGAACTGGCAGCAACCACCTGGATGAATAAATATGCGCTTAAAGACAGTACAGGAAAGTTTTTTGAACTTACACCTTCTGATATGCACCGGAGGATGGCTAAAGAATTTGCCCGGATTGAGAAGAACTATCCGGTAAAACCGGAAGAGGCAGAAAACTATTCTGAATATGGTAAAATGAGAACGCCCCTGACCGAAGAAAGGATTTACGAGTTGTTTGATGGATTCCGTTATGTCGTCCCCCAGGGAAGTGTTATGGCATCGCTGGGAAATAATATGGTGCTGGCTTCCCTCTCAAATTGTGTGGTACTCCCCGAAATCTATGACTCGTATGGAGGTATCTTTTATACTGATCAGCAACTGGCACAGCTCTTTAAACGCAGATGCGGAGTAGGAATTGACTTAAGTAGTATTCGGCCGGCAGGGATGAATGTCAGCAATGCAGCCGGAACTACTTCAGGAGCAGTATCCTTTATGGAACGGTTTTCAAACACTACCCGTGAAGTAGCCCAAAACGGAAGAAGAGGAGCCCTGATGATAACAATGGATGTTGCCCATCCGGATATTGAACAATTTGTAACAATAAAACAGGATCTGACCAAAGTTACCGGGGCAAATATTTCAGTCCGTATTAGTGATGAATTTATGACAGCAGTTGAAAAGGACACTGAATTTACGCTTCGCTTTCCGATAGATTCTCCAAATCCCCAATTCTCCAAAAAAGTAAAGGCCCGCCAGTTATGGAATACCATCATTGAGTGCGCTCATCGGACAGCTGAACCGGGAATTATCTTTTGGGATCGCCAGCATCATTATTCAACCTCATCTGTATATCCCGGATATAAAAATATTTCTACCAATCCCTGTTCTGAGATTGCCATGCAAGGCGGTGATTCATGCAGGCTGATTGCTGTTAACCTGCTTTCCTTTGTAGTAAATCCATTTACTGAGGAGGCTACTTTTAATCATGAGAAATTTTATGAAGTAATTTATGAATCTCAGCGCCTGATGGATGATCTGGTTGATCTCGAACTGGAAGCAATTGAGCGCATTCTGGTAAAAGTAGAATCCGATACGGAGCCCGATTTTATTAAAGATACAGAACTGCGAACCTGGAAACTTTTATATGAATCAGGCAAAAAAGGAAGAAGGACAGGCCTTGGGTTTACTGCCCTTGCTGATACCGTTGCAGCAATGAATCTGAAGTTTGACAGCAATATGGCAATGAACCTTGTCAGGGAAATCATGAAGACCAAATGCGCAGCTGAATTTGACAGTTCGATTGATATGGCAATTGAACGCGGAAAGTTTACCGGGTTTGATCCTGAAATTGAGTCCGAGTCAGAGTTTGTACAGATGATGAAAAAGGAATTTCCAGAAATCTACAACCGGATGATGCAGTTTGGCAGAAGAAATATATCCATTTCAACGGTTGCTCCAACCGGCACATTGAGTATTCTCACTCAGACTTCCTCCGGTATAGAGCCGGTTTTCATGCTTTCCTATACCCGCAGAAGAAAAGTAAACCGGGAAGATCAAACAGCCCGGATTGATTTTACCGACAGCCTTGGAGACAGCTGGCAGGAGTTTACGGTTTACCATCATGGATTAAAACTATGGATGGAGAAAACAGGAAAGAAAGACATTACAAAAAGTCCCTATAGTAAATCTACAGCCAGCGATATTATCTGGAGTAAGCGTGTTGAAATGCAAGGCATAGTTCAACACTTTACAACCCATTCTATTTCATCAACCATCAACCTGCCTTCGGATGTAAGTGCTGAGCATGTCGGTAATATTTATTTTGAAGCCTGGAAAGAAGGATTAAAAGGAATTACAGTTTACCGGGATGGCTCCAGAAGTGGTGTATTGGTATCATCATCAGCAAAGCAAGATAAAACGGCATCAGCTATAAAAGAAACCAAGCCACCCAAACGGCCAAAGGTTCTGGAGGCTGAAGTCATCCGGTTTATGAATGATGAAGAAAAATGGATTGCAGTGGTCGGAGTTTTAAACGGGAAACCCTACGAAATATTCACTGGGCGGGCTGAAGATGCTTTTTCGTTTCCTTCCTGGGTTAAAAAAGGCTGGGTAATCAAAAACCTGAATGGGAACAATAAAAAACGCTACGATTTCCAGTATCAGGATAAGGACGGATACAAGATCACAATTGAAGGATTATCCCGTTCATTCAGCCCTGAATACTGGAACTATGCCAAGCTGATTTCAGGTGTGCTTCGACACGGGATGCCATTGCCTCAGGTAGTTTACCTGGTTGAACACATGCATTTTACTAACGATACCATTAACTCCTGGAAAAACGGAGTAGAGCGCGCTTTGAAAAAATTTATTCCTGATGGAACAGCAGCAGCCGATAAACAATGTCCGGAATGCGGTGATCCTGAAGGATTGTTTTATGAGGAGAGTTGCCTGAAGTGTCGCAGTTGCGGACACTCAAAGTGCGGTTAAGAGATTTCAGCTTTTTTCTTCCCAGATCATGCAAAGGTGAATAATGGTTTCAACCGCTTTCTGCATATCCTGAATACTGACCCATTCATGCTTGCCATGAAAGGCATGCTCACCGGCAAAAATATTCGGACAGGGCAATCCCATAAATGACAACCGTGAGCCATCAGTTCCACCTCGGATGGATGACAGATGAGGAGTTAATCCTGCCCGCTTAACTGCTTCAACAGCATATTCAATAACCTGCGGGTGTTGATCAAGAATCTCTTTAAAATTCCGGTACTGCTCCTTAACTGTAAACTTATAAGATGATTCAGGATAAGATTGCAAAACCTGTTTTACAATCTCTTCCAGCAGGGTCTCCAACTGTTTAAGTTCTACAGTTTCAAAACTTCGGATAATAAATTTTAAAATTACCTGCTCAATGGTTCCTGAAATTGAAACCGGGTGCACAAATCCTTCCCGGCCTTCTGTTGTTTCAGGCGAAGAATGGGTTTTTGGAAGTGCGTCAACAATTGCAGATGCAATTTTCACAGCACTTTCCATTTTACCTTTTGCAAATCCCGGATGAACACTAAAACCGGAGATTTCAAGGATTACCATATCTGCACTGAATGTTTCATTTTCAATATGACCGATCGTCTCGCCATCTATAGTATAGGCAAAATCAGCATCAAGCTTTTTCAAATCAACCTTATCTACTCCCTGGCCAATTTCTTCGTCAGGCGTAAATAATAGTTTGATAGTCCCATGCTTAACTTCCGGATGGGTGATCAGAAAATGGGCAGCATCCATAATTTCGGCAACTCCGGCTTTATTA
>JADLBQ010000031.1 GCA_020847635.1 Bacteroidia bacterium | reverse complement strand
GAGAGTTCTAACGGAAGTTTAACTGCCTTCGACAGAATTGCATTTACATCCGGTGTTTCTGCTCCCTGCCAGATGAACCTGAAACTTCCTGTTTGTTTTTCAGCATAATAAAACCGGTTTAATGCAGGTGCATAAACAACCCCCATAACAGGAATACCATTTTCAATCAATGCAATATTGACCGTAAATTCATTATTTCGTTTAAGGAATTCTTTTGTTCCGTCCAGCGGATCAACCATCCAGAACCTTTCCCAGTTAAGCCGCTCTTCAAACGGGACTGATTTGCCTTCCTCACTCAGCAACGGAAAATAAGCCGACAAGTTAGCCTCAATAACTTCATGTGATTTTTTATCAGCAAGGGTCAGTGGTGTCCGGTCGTCTTTCAATTCAACTTTAAATGTAGTTTGATATACTTCCATAATCTCTTTACCAGCCTTTAAAGCTGTATCAATAACCAATGGAAGCAACCTGGTAATATCCTTCATATTATAATTCCTGCTCCGACTGTTTCATTTGTTGCTTCATCAATCAGAATAAGGCTTCCGGTAGTACGGTTCTTCCGGTAACTGTCATAAAACAACGGGACTGTCGTTCGAATCAAAACACGACCAATATCATTCATTCCAATTTCCTTATTTATTTCATCCCGGTGAAAGGTATTGATATCAACTCTGTACCTGACTTCTTTGATCACACAGCGGGCTTCTTTGGTTGTATGCTTTAAAGCATATTTCCCTCCCGGGACCAGTTTTTTTTCATTCAGCCAGCAAATCATCATTTCAATATCCTGTCCAATGTTTGGAATATTATTTTCCCTGACAATCATATCCCCCCGACTGATGTCAAGATCAGTATCGAGGGTAATGGATACACTCTGAGGTGAAAAGGCTTCCTGAAGCTCTCTAAATTCACCTTGCTCAAATAATCCAATCGATGTAATTTCAGATGTAAATCCGGAAGGAAGAATTTTAACCTTATCACCAGGTTTAAAAATACCGCTTGCAATCCTGCCGGCATAGCCCCGGTAGTCATGGAACTTATCCTGTTGAGGACGGATGACATACTGAACCGGGAAACGGCAATCTATGTGGTTCTCATCTCCGGTGATATGAACATGCTCCAACTGATACAGTAATGAAGAGCCCTGGTACCATTCCATATTCTCTGATCGTTCAACCACATTATCACCTTTTAATGCACTGATTGGAATAAACTGCACATCTTTAACATCCAGTTTTGAAGATAGCTTCTTGTATTCAGAAACAATTTGTTCAAACACATCCTGGTTGTAATCAACAAGATCCATTTTATTAATGCACACAACTACATGTGGAATGCCAAGTAGTGAAGCAATAAAAGAATGCCGGTTCGTTTGTTCGACAACACCCTTGCGGGCATCAACCAGTATAATAGCCAAGTTAGCTGTGGAAGCCCCGGTTATCATGTTCCGGGTATATTGAATATGGCCGGGTGTATCAGCAATAATGAATTTTCTTTTTGGAGTTGCAAAATAGCGATAGGCCACATCAATAGTAATTCCTTGCTCCCGTTCTGCCTTCAGGCCATCTGTAACTAATGAAAGGTCGAGGTGATCAAAACCTCTGCGTTTACTGGTTGCTTCGACCGCTTCTAGCTGATCTTCAAAAATAGCTTTGCAATCCAGCAGCAGCCTTCCAATCAATGTACTCTTTCCGTCATCAACACTTCCGGCTGTTGTAAAACGAAGCAACTCCATACTCAGGTAGGAGTCTTTATTAAATTGAGTATTCATCTTAAAAAAAATTAAATAACTTAAAAATAACCTGATTTTTTTCTGTCTTCCATTGCTGTATCTGAACGTTTGTCATCTGCACGTCCGCCCCGTTCGGTTATTCTGCTGGCTGCTACTTCGAGAATGATGTCATCAATAGTTTTTGCCGGTGAGAGTACTGCCCCTGTACAGGTCATATCACCAATTGTCCGGAACCGGACACGCATCATCTCGTGTTTTTCAGATTCGCGCAGATTCAGATGCTCAGAATAAGCAAGAATCATATTATCCCGTTTTACACAGTCTCGGTTATGAGAAAAATACAGTGAAGGCATTTTTATTTTTTCAATTGCTATGTATTGCCAGATATCAAGCTCAGTCCAGTTACTGAGCGGGAAGACCCTGAAATGTTCACCCGAATGTCTTCTGCTGTTAAACAAATTCCAAAGCTCAGGCCGCTGGTTCTTGGGATCCCACTGGCCAAATTCATCCCGATGTGAAAAGAATCGTTCTTTAGCTCTTGCTTTCTCTTCATCTCTTCTGGCACCACCCATTGCTGCATCCACTTTTAACTCTTCTAAAGCGTCCAGCAAGGTTGTAATCTGAAGCAAATTTCGGCTGGCATTGGTGCCCTTTTCTTCGACTGCCTTACCTTTATTAATTGAATCCTGAACATACCGGACTTCCAGATTCACCCCAAGTTCTTTAGCCAGATTATCACGAAATTCCAGTGTTTCTGGAAAATTGTGACCAGTATCAATATGAAGTAATGGAAACGGAATTCGTGCAGGATAAAATGCTTTAAAAGCAAGGTGAGTCATTACTATGCTGTCTTTACCTCCCGAAAAAAGCATGACCGGCCTTTCAAACCGTGCTGCTACTTCCCGAATAATGTAAATTGCTTCCGATTCCAGCTGATGTAAATGGCTTATATGATAGTACTGCATTCTATAAAATTCGTGTTAAGACAAAATCAACAATAATATTCACACATTGTTCAACCGACTGCTCGTTTGTCCTGACTTCAATTTCGGGATTTGGAGGCGGTTCGAACGGAGAACTGATTCCGGTGAATTCGGCAATTTCACCGGTTCGGGCTTTTTTGTAAAGACCTTTCACATCTCTTTGTTCGCACACTTCAATCGGACAGTTTACATAAACTTCAATAAAATCATTTTTGGGCAGAAGGTTTCTGACATTATCCCTGTCTTTCCTGAAAGGTGATATAAAAGCAGTCAAAGTAACTATCCCGGCATCTGAAAAAAGTTTAGCTACTTCACCAATTCTACGGATATTTTCTGTTCTTCCTTCCGGAGAAAAATCCAGATTGCTGTTTAAGCCATGCCGGATATTATCACCATCAAGAAGATAGGTATGAATCCGTTTAGCCATCAGCCGTTCCTGAACCTGTCCTGCCAAAGTACTTTTACCTGAACCCGAGAATCCGGTGAACCAAAGAACACAACTCCGATGGCCATTCAACTTCTCATGTTCCGGCCTACCAACCTTAAAATGCTGGAAAATAACATTACCAGGATTATTCAACTTGCTGATATTTAGTGTGTTAACTGAGTTTGTTCAAGCCTATTAATCGGGTCTTAACTGGATGCAAATATAATGATCAGAGCGGTGGTTATCAAATGGGATACACTGTGTTTATTGATTGATTATCGAATTTGCCAAACAGCTATTGTAAAAGTGGAATCTGTGAGAGCAGAAACTCCCCAGATCTTTTTTTGCTGCAGATTGGTTGAAAAATCAAACTGAATCCCTTCGTTTCCGCGTGAAGGACAAGGATACTCTCTGATACTATTGTTTCTAAAGTCTTCATAAAACAGACTTAAGGCACGGTTGAAGTAAATAGCAATCTCCTTGTCACGATCAATAAAAATCAACTTACATTTATTGCTCAGTCTTTCCGAGAACCAAAGATCGGATTTACTTAAAGCTACATAGGTTTTATGATTCCCTATTTTCCGGATAAAATTGTACGCACTCTGATAAATAAAGCCATCATTATAATTCAGCCATAGATTGTAAGAGTAAGAAAAACGGGTGTAATAGGCATCCTGTAAATATTCCTTATTAATGTAGAAGGTAGGAATTGAACTGATCTCAAAATGTTTGTAGTAATGATTCAGTTGCCGGTACCAGTCTTCAGGCTCATTATAAGACAGCTTCTCTACCTTATTTTTTGAACGGTAATGTTTGTAAAGAAACCGTTCTTCGTTATCCATTATCAACAAATTATCATATTCATCAAACTCCATATTCCGGACACAGGATTCAAAAGGAAGAACTAATGAGTCAGTTACCTCTCCGGTTCGTTCAATGTAATAAATAGTTTGTTTGTTACAGGAGCCGATCGCAACAACTTCGCGGGAATCAACAGCTATTTTAAAATTGAAATGGCCTTCACCAATAATTCTATTAATCGGCAACTTAAAGAGATCCCTTTTTTCAAGTGAAAACTGAGCTTTAACTGTAATGAAACTACTCAACAATATTGCCAATGCACCAAGTAAGTAACGCATAGTTGAAAAACAGGGTGCAAATGTGAACTTTTAAATGTTATTGTGCTCAGTCAGCAACCCGATTAGTTTTGTTTAAAAACAATTCTTAGTTCGATTTAACAATCTTAAATTGTTTTTTCTGGTACATTGAACTTACTTCTAACTGATAATACCCAGCTGCCAAAATACCCGGATTCCAGCTAAGCTGATTAAATCCAGAGGTGACCGGTTGCTGTTTTTCAGCAACTAATCTGCCCAATGCATCAAATAAAATTAACTGAATGGTTTCATTGGCTGATGCTGAAATCTCTATTTGAATATCATCATAGAACGGACTGGGGAAAATATTCAGTACATAAAGCAACTCTGAACCTTCTCTGCAATAAGCAACAGACGGCAGAAAAGTTGTTGATTGGCCATCAAAATCAAATTGCACTAACCTGTAAAAAACTTTTTGGTTATAGACTGCATCATCTGTAACTAAGTAGGATTTCATCAATAAACTTGTTCCTGCTCCCGGAAGTCTTGCTAATTCTTTAAACTGCTTGCCATCAATACTTTTTTCAACGACAAAATAATCATTGTTGAATTCGGAAGCAGTCAGCCAGGAGATTTCTACTTTTCCTGATTTACAATTTGTATTAAAGGTGAGCAGTTCGACCGGTAAAGGCATTGATTCTGGAGCAATGTTGAAATTTTCGGTTGTAAAATTATTCCAGGCTGCTTTCGTCACGCTGCCCAGTACTGGTGATGATGCTGCAATTGCAGAATTTCCGGTAATATGCCTCCATTGAACCGGAGGAATGGCATATCCCCATTCAGTCATTTGTAGGGTTGAGAAGTTGGTCACATTATCCTGGGTTTCATCAACATAAAGCCTGACATCAGTAGCTACTAAACCGCTGATATTTTCAATCTTCTGAAACCAATAAGGATTTATCACACCCAGCGTTGGATCTTTTACCGCACGGTTTAAGCCTTCAAGGTTAGAATCATAATTTGCAAAACGGACAGCAAATACAGCTGATGAACCGGAAACGGGTTTTAATTCAACCGGCCGGAACCGGGGTGTTGTTTGGCTTGAACCAACCGGAAATAAGTAAAAGTTCGTACTGTTTGTTGCTCTCCATAATCTTCCAGTACCGGTACTACTTACAAAGCCCTGAACCGGTGTTGAGTTTAGCACTCCTGATCGGGTAATTGCACCAACTGCCGGATTGATTACATACATAACGTTATTATCAGTAGCCAACTCACGGTCTGTTAATGCCAGCGTACCAAAAACCCGTGCATCAACGGTTTGCCGTTTAATACCTGTTCCAGTTAAGGATAAATTATAAAAATAGGTTGGTGTTGTTCCAGTAATCCGCTGATTTGCACCCAACATTTCAAAATTACCAGCTGCGGTATTGATAAATGCATTTCCTGCTGAATTATTGGTCCAGTCACCTGTCAGGGTTATAAGCCCTCTGTTATCCCATTCACCAATATTGGGCCCATTATCTTTATTGATTACCCCACCCTCAACAGTGATCAATGCACCGGACTGGGCAAAAATGAATCCACCATCATTTACAATCAGTCCGGTACCGGGAGCCGGACAGGCAACTACAGTCACATAATTATTCATTGTAATAGTATTGTTCCCAAATCCATTCGTTGCAGTCAGTATTACATTATAAACTCCGGGGGTAGCATAAGTTACAACTGGGTTTTGAACTGTGGAACTTGCCGGTGAGCCTCCCGGAAATGTCCAATTCCAGGCTGTAGGTGATTGGGTTGACAAATCAACAAAGCTAACTGTCTGACCTGCACAGATATAAGATGGATTGCCTGTAAAATTGGCAGTTGGTGAAGTACAGACATTTACTGTAATATAATTTGTAAGTGTAAAGGTGCTGCTTCCACTGGCGTTTGTAGCGATTAGTGTAACTGAATAAACACCGGGAGTATTATAGGTTACAACCGGATTTTTGAGAATGGATGTTAATGGTGAACCTCCTGAGAAAGTCCAGTTCCAACTGGTTGGACTTCCGGTTGATAAATCAGTAAAATTAACGGAGGCTCCTGCACAAATGATTGTTGGTGCCCCGCTGAAATTTGCAGTTGGTGGTGGCGGGCAGCTTTTAACTGTAATGTAGCTTGTTTTTGTTAAGGTATTATTTCCGTATGGATTCGTTGCCGTAAGTGTGACATCATAGTTTCCAACAGTGTTATACGTAATTACCGGATTTTTTACAGTTGAAGTTGCTGGAGTTCCACCCATAAAAGTCCATGCCCATGAAGTAGGCGTATTGGATGATAAATCATAGAAATAAACTTTTTGACCTGCACAAATCGTATCCGGAATTCCATAAAAGTCAGTAACTGGTGGAGGACAGGAATTGACTGTAATATAATTTGTCCGGATTCTGGTATCACTTCCAAAGCCATTTGTTACAATCAATGTTACTGAATAATTCCCAGGTGCTGAATATACAACCGGAGGCGGATTCTGGCCATTGAAAGTTGCAGGAACACCGCCCGGGAAAGACCAGTTCCAAGAAGTCGGAGTATTGATACTTAAGTCAGTAAAAGTAACGGTTAGTGTATTACATCCTGTTAGTGGAGAACCTGAGAAGTCTGCAACCGGAGCGGCAATTGCACAGTTGGAAGCATTAAGAGCAACCATGGCAACAGGGCCACATACATTATTAATCACACTTCTTGACATAAGATCATTCCCACCTGCAACTTCACTGACCGGGGTTAAGGTTCTTCTATCCGTATTAGGGCCGATAGCAAAATTCATAACCGTTACAGGGAGAATCGTATGACCTAACTGGTGACTGTGTCCAAGTTCATGTAAGCACACAGATTCAAAATCAAACAAACCACCAGATGTCGCAGCCGGACCCCAGTTCCAGTTAATTCCACCTGTTCCGTTAGTTCTGAATTTAAGATCATTTTCATTTAAATACCAGGTATTAGCTCCGCAGGCACTGTAATAACTGTAAGAGACTCCAAGTACACCGGCAGGTAAGGCACACGAACCATCGAAGGTGACAATATTTGAACCATCCAGTGCCTGACAGGAAACTGCAGTTGTTCCGCTTTTATTGAAGTTTACATAGGTAGCACAGCGCCAGGTTTGCAATGCCCGTTCAAATGCAGCTACTGCCGGAGCATTTGAATTAAACATTGTATTGTACAAGTATATATATCCACCGGTTCCGTTGCGGTTGACAAGATCTGGCTGATAATAAACACCACCGGAAACCACATTTGTTTCATTGAAATTAATCGTTACTGAAATTGCAGAAACGGTTGATTCGTTTAAATCATTTGTTACCCTAATGGTTCCGCTTCCGGCCTGAGATGGTACCCATGCCTGAATACTGGTATTAGTCCAAGAAACAATATGATTAGCTGGCGTTGGAATAAACCCTGCACCTCCGTTATTGGCATCCCGCCATTCCAGTTTCCGGGCTCCGCCAAATGGCCCGTTTCCAAAATTACTTCCTGTAATGGTCACCAGAGAAAACGTGCCGGCTGTAGTTGTTCCTGGTGTAATAGCTGTAACCAGCGGAGGAACCATTACTTTTGATTGAGCTCCATTTTGAGGAGTGGAAATATCAAAATGTACGATTTCTGAGTACGGATTTCCTGTTATATTTTCAATTTGTCTGTAAATATCATCTTGGATATCCGGGTAAATATTGTAAAAGTCAAATCCCGATTGTGATTTTTCATCATATTGAATAAATCCCTGATTCAATGAATAGGCTGAAAACTGAAGTGCCGGATAAAAGGGTGAAGAAGCATGAATAGCAACTGGTGAAGTAAGAAAGAAAGTACCCATATCACCCGGTTGAAGATTCAGGTTAGGCTCTGCATCAATCTTTACCTGCCCAACGATTCCGCCTTCTGTAATTATTTCCAGCTGAGTTGAACCAACTGAACCTTTTAAAACTTTGTAAATATCAATTACCGAACTTGTATAAATAAAATCGTTTGTTGAATTCCAATAAGATTGTCGGGTTGTAATTCTTCCTTCAACAATTACCGGAGCCATGGTTACCCTTTCCGCAAATGATACCGGATAGGTCATACATTGCGAATAAAGATCTGTTTGGCTACAGACAATTAAAATAAATAATACAATGCGTTTCAGCATAGCTGGATTTATTTTTTCAATTTTTCCAGTTGTTCTATTTTCAGCTTCAGGTCATCAATTTGTTTCTGTTGCTCTTTGATTGCTTCAACTAAAACTGGAATCACATCAGAATAGGCAACAGCTTTAAGATTATAGCTTCCTTTACGAGCAGTCGGTCCATCTGTTATCGGGTCAATGTCATAAGGGATTGCTTTATTTTGAACAGCTGATGGAAGTACTTTTTCAAGTTCCTGGGCAATAAATCCAACCTGTTTTTCACTACTGAGATTTAATCCGGTGAATTCGCCTTGTCTAAAATTATATTCAACACCCCGCATCTGTAAAACTTTTCCTAGCGCATTTGGAATTGTAGTAATATTAGTTTTCAATCGTTCATCCGAAACATTGAGCCAACTTGTTAATCCTCCAGCCCATCCGGAAGCATAAACCGCCCAGCCAATTGCAGTTGGCAATGTACCTCCTGTAAATCCACCATAAACACCAATTCCGGAATAGCTGTTTGAATACCCTCTGACTCCTTCTCCACCGGCAAGATTAGGATAAGTATTCGTAGCATTTAAAGCAATCCCGATTACAGCAGATGCTTGAAAGCCGAATGAATTATAATTTGTTGTACCCATCAGAACCCGGTTAGGATTAGCTGCACTGGTATTCTGAAATCTGGCAGGAGCATCATCAGTAAGTGTATTGTCCCATTGGAGTTGCCAGTTTAAGATTGGTGTACTTGGAATCACGTGTAGCCAGGTAGATGGATTATTGGTCCAAATTCCTATTCTGCCATTAGCCTTTATTGTTACTCTTTCCAGATTATTTGTTCTGAACCGAAGATCAACATTATCAGTTGTTCCCAAAAAGTTTATGCCATTATTCAATCCGGCATTACCACTGGTTAGCCAAACATCTGAAGGGCTTCCAGGCGTAGTTGTTAAGTCTCCAAATGCATTGGCATAAACATTCCTGGTTCCGGCACCGCTTAGCCCATCCACCCTGATTGTTTGCCCACTACCGGCTACATGCAGTTTCTGTTGGGGGGTTGCAATTCCAATTCCTACATTTTGAGCACAACAATTGTAACTCCATCCGGCTACAATCAATGCTAACAGAAATAGTTTTCGTTTCATATGATAACAGTTGCTCTTGCAAATTTAAAGAAATCAAATTCAAAATCTTATCATATAAAAATATCAGCTATTTTTTTTCTTCTCAGCATTACTTTTGCCAATCCACTGTGTTACACCTGTGAGCAGTCAGTTAAAAGGGGTGAATCAGCAAAAAAGGTTTTAAACCCCAATAAGGCTTTCGGGTCTTTCAGTAAGTAAAAAAAGCTATCATTTAATGCTAGTTTAGGCAAGGCTCGTCTTGTACCAGTTCAATTCAACATGCCCGTATTTAAAAGTTTTTTACCGATTTCTTCTGCAACTCTTTTGCGCCCGGAATTATTCATGTGAACATTGTCTCGAAAAACAAGAACTGAATCAACTCCAAATACCGAAGTAAGATCTAAATAATGCTGATTCAGCAATGAGTCTGCTTCAAACTTATTCCGGATTAGCTTTAACAATTCAGTTACATGTTCCCTTTCCTGATCTCTTACTTTAACAAATTCCGTTTCTTCTCTTGAAAAGATCTGCTTTGAATAAACGACCGGTTGGAGAACTGAAAAGAATTTAATTCCGTGATTATGACAAAGATTAAGTGCCATCTGGTGATTTGAATGGTAAATCCTGATAATTTTTTTTCGCCATGCTTCAGTCAGATAACCTGAGGAAGTTCTTAATGATTTTTGCAGGGTGATTCGTTCAGCTAAATAGTGTTTTGCAATCACTCTGAAAATCTGGCTTTTATATGCCATCAGCAGCCATACCGGGAATGATTTATCGAGAAACGGATTATGCTCATACACCAGGAAGTTAAACGGGAACCCGGGTCTGGGGTCATAATGTAATGGATGAATAATATCATTTGCACCATCATAAAAAATAACCACATTGGGCTGAAGACCCAACACTTCATTCAGCAGAGTAACAACCTCCATAGATGAATTAGCGGCAACAACTCCCATATTATACACGGAAGCATGACTCTGGCCGTGTAATTTCAGATAAGATTCAAGAAACTCGGCAAGGGTTGTATCTCCTTCCCAAACTGCCGAACCACCTAATAGTACAATCCGGAATTCATTTTTATTAGCTCCAAAATCTGGGAATTTTCCACGGTAGCCATGTAGGTTGTACAGTTCATAACCATAACCGGTTGGAGTTCCGGGTTTACCTTTAAACATCGAATAAGGATAAGGGGATCGTGCATTTTCTACTGGATACATCATGTCAAAAGTACCTTCAGAAGGAACCAGAATCCGCAATGTTAATTCTGTAAGGAGCAGAACAATCAGAGCAATTAAAAGAACAAAAAATACTTTGCCGGCAACCCATAAAATACTTCTTGATCCTGCTTTTCCTCGTAGAAGAATTATATAAATATAATTAATTACCACAATCCCGGCAATAGATAGCAGAATAAGCTGGGCTATTAAAATAAGTGTATGAATTTTATATCGGGAAATAATTCCATCTCCATCTCCAAACCGCTGATCAACTAAGAGCTCGCCTACCCATAGCAGTACAGCAACGATTATCAAACCGAATAATAGCTTTTTATTTTTCATTAATGGTTATTTGTTCAATAAAATAATTCCATAAGGGTTCGTTTGGGGGCGGACATACGATATGTAATGGCTGATTTTTAACCGGATGATTAAATGTTATTTCACGAGAATGAAGATGAATACTGCCGTCCTTATTACTTCTGGCAGCTCCGTATTTTAAGTCACCTTTAATTGGCATTCCTGCATGAGCGAGTAAAACCCTGATCTGATGATGGCGGCCAGTAACGGGCTTTACTTCAACTAAACAGTAATGATCTGAAGAAGCAATCAGTTTATAATCAAGTAATGCATATTTGCCTCCCCTGGAACCATCAGGATCAACAAAACTTTTATTCAGTGACTCATTTTTGCGAAGCCAGCCTTCAAGTCTTCCTGCCGTTTCAGCGGGTTTGTTACCTGTTACAGCCCAGTAGGTTTTCTCAACCCTGGTATCCTTAAATAAGATGTTCATTCTTGCTAATGCTTTACTTGTTTTGGCAAACACAACAATACCGCTTACCGGCCTGTCAAGCCGGTGAATAACACCTACAAAAACTTTACCCGGTTTGTTGTATTTGTCTTTCAGCCAGGCTTTGAGTTTCTCACATAAAGGCTGATCTCCGGTTTTGTCGCCCTGTACAATTTCACCTGCCTTTTTATTTACAATTATCAAATGATTGTCTTCAAAAATAATTTGAGGCCGGTTCATTTCAATTTCTGTTATTTAAACAGTTCTTCAATTGGTTTACCGGTACAACCACTCGGAAAATCACAATTCAGCATCATCGAAATTGTAGGAGCAATATCGGTAATGTCTACTTTGCGAACGGTACTGCCTTTTTTTATTTTCCAGCCCATAAAGATTAACGGAACATGTGTATCGTAAGCATAAGGAGAACCATGCGAGGTACCGGTTGTTCTAGACCAGTCAAAGTAACCTGGCTTAAGAATAAAAGCTACATCTCCCGATCGTTTTGAATTAAATCCGTTTTCAAGCAAGCTCAGCGGTGGTTTTACAAAATCCTGTTCATTCAATGCGGTTGCTGTTATAACTTCTGCAATTTCATCAAAGCCTCTCAGAAAATCAGCTGCATTTTTCTGAACCTTTTCAAGGCTGATTTTATTTCTCTGTATCAAATCATGATTTAAATAAACCTGGTCATTATCAATTCTTAAGACCCAGTTACCCTTTTCTGAAAAACCCGACAAGTAATGGTTTAACGAATCGGCTAATTTCGAGGATCTGAAAAACCCACCCGGTAAATTATGATCGTTTAGAAAAAGTGGATTTGGCACAGCAGCATGATCAGCAGTTAAAAACACAAGATAGTTATCGCTTCCAATTGTTTCATCAAGAAAGTTAAAAAAGCTCTGTAGATCCCGATCAAGCCTAAGATAGCAATCCTGTAATTCAATACTGTGCGTCCCAAAGCGGTGCCCGATATAATCTGTTGGTGAGAAGCTGACACACAGAAAATCAGTAACTGAATTTCTCCCGATACTTTCGGACCGGATGGCTGCTATTGCAAAATCTTTAGTTAACGAATTCCCGGCTGGAACTGATCTGATGAATCCTAAATCACCTTTTGATAAAGCAGGTACATCATGAGGGAAAACCGGCCTAGCTTCTCCGTTAAAGGGTTGTTCATACCGGTTATCATCTGTTGTACTTCGTTTATATTCTTCAATTGGTAAAAGGGTATTCCAGGGTTGTTTAAGATACCTTTCAGGAAGTTTTTGATTGTTAAAATCAGTTACCCAATCCGGCAATTTTTTCATATACCAGGTGCTGGAAATCCAGTTTCCAGATGAAGGATCAAACCAGTACGCAGCATTGGCACTGTGTCCGGCCGGCATTATTGCACCCCGGTCTTTCAGAGCCACTCCGATCACCTTCGATTTAAAATTTGTTGCAATTCTGAGTTCATCTGTAATGGTCGTTGTAAGTATATTTTTAGGTGACATATATCCGGCCTTTCCGCCTAAAGGGCTTACGGCCGAATCTTCAGCGCAATAAATACTTCTGTTCTTTGAACGGTCATACCAATCATTACTGATAATTCCGTGTAAGGAAGGTGTTGATCCGGTATAAATGCTTGTATGGCCAGGAGCCGTGTAAGTAGGTATATAATTATAGCTGGCATTATGTACAACAAAACCTTCATTGATTAACCGCCTGAAGCCGCCTGAATCATACTGATCCCAAAACCGATACAGGTAATCGTATTTCATCTGATCAACAACAATTCCAACAATTAACCGGGGATAGGTTGGCTTATCCGGTGCATTAGCTTCTGCCAGTTGATTCTGGCCATTTACACCTTTGAAACTCCACATTACAAGAATTAAAATAAACAGGCTGTGTTTCTTCATGTTTTTCTAAGGCTGTTGAATAATCTCCTTCTGATTGGTACATATATCATATAAAGCAGTAGCGCACAACTTGAACCCGTAATCCAACCTCCAATTATATCAGTTGGAAAATGACGGCCCAGGTAAATTCTGCTGACTGCTACTAACAAACACCATATTAATAGTACAAGGTTTAATATCCGGTTTCTTCCATTGAATAATAATATTAAAAAGACCGTAACCGCTGCATTATTTGAAGCATGTGAAGAAACAAATCCATACAAGCCCCCTTGACCATCCGGTAAATGAAGCTGATCTTTCAAAATCAGGTTGTGTGAAGGACGGTAACGCTCAACATGATTTTTAATCAATACAGACAATTGGTCTGAAAAGGTTATTAAGACCGCCACACTCAATAAGATTAGTAAGAAACCAGCCTTATCCTTTTTAATGAGTAAGTATGCCATCCACAAGTACAAAAAAATCCAAATTAGTTTTCCGGAAATCAACAGCATAATCTGATCAAGCCAGTCTGAGTAAAGGCTGTTTAATCCTAAAACAATTGTATAGTCAACTGACTTAATCCATTCCATTAAAAAAAACCGAAGCAATGTTAATCATTCCTGCAATAGATATTGAAGTCCACCCGAATGTACTGCCAGTAAGGAAGATCCGGATTTAAAATAGCCCTTATTCGCTAGGTCATAAATACCATACATCATTTTGCCACTATAAACCTTTTCAACAGGCACATCGGGATGACGATCGTTAAACCATGAAATAAATTCAATCAGTGCCGGTGATTGCTTCGCAAAACCACCTCCATGATAATCTTCCATCAACTCCACTTCGGCAGCATGAATTCCGTCAGCCATCAAGAAATCTTTCAAATTATCCAATTGTTCTCTTTTATTTTTTAGAACTGCAATTCCAATGCATTGAATACGGTCAGGGCTTGATGCTCTCAGACCTGCCAGTGTTGTTCCGGTTGCTGAATCACAAATAACATAATCGTATTCAGGGTTTATTCCTGCAAGAATTTGCTTACAGCCGAGATAACCGTTAAAGCTGGCAACACCCTGCGGAATCAATTCAATATTCTTATCCTCATAGTGAGAAATAATTTCTTCAGCAGCCATGGCTTTATCTGAATACAATTGCCTTGATACAAAATGGAGTTTCATGCCATCCTTTTCTGCTCTTGAAAGTGTAAGATTCTTCTTAGCAGGCTTTTGTCCTCTGATAATCGCAGCTGTTCTGAAATGGTTTTCCTTGCCAAACCGGGCGAGGGCTGCAATCGCATTGCTGTAATAACCACCAAAACCGAGCAGTAATGGCTTAGTGGATTCAGGCATATCACCATACTTATCAATCAGGTAACGAAGCTTGAAAATCTTATTTCCGCCAGTAATCGGATGTAACAAGTCTAGTCGTAAAATGCACAGACTGATTCCGGCTGACCTGGTAATTTCATCCGAAACTGTTGTAATTTCTACTTCCATTTCAAGCCAAAAATAGAATGCTTTATTTATCTGAAGTCCTTTTAACCAGTATTGAACAAAATCACCTACGTTTGAGCGATGAAACGGACGTATATCACTTTATTGTTTTTAGCGTTTACCGGTTTGTCCGATGCACAGGTAAGTATCCGTGATTCCAGTATCACGATGCATATTGTTGGAATCGGGTATTCGGTTCAGCTTCCGGCAGGTGACCTGGCAGATCGTTTTGGCTGGAATTCAATGCTGGAAGGGATCTATTATCACAAACTGAAGACCGGATATTTAGTGGGTCTGAACGGTGCATTCTTATTTGGAAACCAGGTTAAGGAAAACCAGATGCTTAAAGCCTTGCAAGGAGAAGGTGGCGGTATTCTTGACAACGATGGTAAATTTACGGACATCCGGTTTTTTGAAAGAGGATTCCATATTGCAATAGCGGCCGGAAAATTATTTACCTGGGGCAAGCCAAATGCAAACAGCGGACTGATGATAACTGCAGGGCCGGGCTTACTCCAGCACAAAATCAGGATAGAAACCATTGGAAACAATATCCCCCAATTGAATAAAGAGTATAAAAAAGGATATGACCGGCTAACCAATGGGATTTCGCTACATGAAACAATCGGGTATTATTATTTTGGGAATAAACATTTAGTTAATTTTTATCTGGGATTTGAATTCATTCAGGCTTTCACTGAGAACAGACGTGATTATAATTATGATGAAATGAAAAGAGATGACTCGAAACGGGTGGATTTGTTGTTTGGGCTTCGTACCGGCTGGATGTTGCCAATTTATAAAAGAGCACCTCAGAAATTCTATTTTTATTGATTCATGCAGTGGATCTATTTAACGAGTATGCTGTTATATTCCTTTGCTGCCCGGCTTTACTCACCTTTTAACAGAAAAGCAAAACAATGGGTCGAAGGAAGAAAAGGCTTGTTTGACCAAATTGAACAGCATTTAAAAGGTATTTCAGCCGACCGGATCTGGATTCACTGTTCATCCTTAGGCGAGTTTGAGCAGGCTGTCCCGGTTATTGTAGAGCTGAAAAAAAAATATTCATCTTATAAAATTATTCTGACTTTCTTCTCAGCTTCCGGTTATGAGCAGAAAAAAAACACCGGTCTTGCTGATGCGGTCTTTTATCTCCCGCTTGATACTCCGGGTAATGCCCGGAAGTTTATCAAATTTGTGAATCCACGTCTAGCAATATATGTAAAATATGAGTTCTGGTATTTTTATATCTCAGAGTTAAAAAGGAAAAACATTCCATTGTACATTATCTCAGCACGATTCCGTAATGATCATATTTATTTTAAATGGTATGGATCTTTCTTTAGAAAAATACTGTTGTCTTGTACTCATATTTTTGTTCAGAATGAATCTTCGCTCCGGCTTTTGAAAAAGTCAGGAATCAACAATGCATCGGTAAGCGGTGATACGCGTTACGACCGGGTAAAATCAATTGCTGCTCATCCAAAAGACTTACCTCTGATTCACCGGTTTTGTAATCAACGTAGAGTAATTGTTGGCGGAAGTACCTGGCCGGAAGATGAATCCCTGATTGCAAAATGTATTTCAAAATCTGAGGACCAGGTTTGCTGGATTATTGCTCCGCATGAAATCAGCGAAAACCATCTGCAGCAGCTTGAAGATAAACTACCGGGACATCCTATCCGTCTTTCGAAATACAAAGGTGTACCTGCTGATATTTTGATTATTGACAGCATCGGATTGTTGTCCTCTGTTTACCAGTTCGCAATGATTGCCTACGTGGGTGGGGCCTTTAGATCCGGACTTCATAATATTCTTGAGCCGGCAGCCTATCATATACCAGTAATTTTCGGGAACCGGATCAGCCATTTTGCTGAGGCTCAGCTCATGGTTGAAAACGGAACCGGTTTTTCGGTAACAAACCACAATGAACTTTGTGACTGTATAAGTAAACTCTTAGCTGATAATGACAGGTATAAAGCAATCCGGGTTTCGCAGGAGAAATTTATTGAAAAGCAATCGGGTGCTGTTGAACAGATTATAAAAAATATTAATTTAGAGAACAACTAAAATTAACCGATTAATCAGATATGGCAAAAAAAATGAAACCGGAAAGCCTGATGATGTCTTATGGTTATAAACCGGAACTGTCCGAAGGATCTGTTAAATGTCCAATTTTTCAAACTTCTACATTCGTATTTAAAACAGCGGAAGCAGGTAAGGCATTTTTTGAAGTTGCCTACGGCCTCCGTGACAAGCGAAAAGGAGAAGAAACCGGACTTATTTACAGCAGAATCAATAATCCTGACCTGGAGATTCTGGAAGCCAGGCTTACACTTTGGGATGAAGCTGAGGATTGTGCCGTTTTTGAGAGTGGAATGTCAGCCATAACAACTGTCTTATTTGAGTTTCTCAAGCCAGACGACATGCTGTTAATCAGCAGTCCGCTGTATGGAGGAAGTGATCACTTTATAAAAAAGATCCTAACTAAATTCGGAATTCATGTCGTTGAGTTCAGGGTAGGTCAAAGCAAGAATGATATTGTTAAAATTGTTGAGTCTTCCGGGCTGGCTGGGAAGCTTGCACTGGTTTATATTGAAACACCAGCCAATCCAACAAATGATCTGATAGATATTGCCTGTAGTAAGGAAATTGCGGATCATTTTTCAACCAGTAACAGGCCGGTTTACCTGGCAGTTGACAATACCTATATGGGTCCGTTGTGGCAGCATCCGTTAAAACACGGTGCTGATCTGGTTTTATATTCTGCAACAAAATATATCGGAGGTCACAGTGATGTAATTGCAGGTGCCTGCCTGGGTTCAAAAGCTCTGCTTAAAAGAGTAAAGGCATTGCGCACTTTTCTTGGGAATATGCCAAGTCCCAATACTGGCTGGTTACTGCTTCGCAGTCTTGAGACTTTAAAAGCCCGAATGGATATTCAGTCAGCTAATGCGGATAAAGTGGTTCAGTTTCTAAATCAGCATCCGTTAATCGAAAAAGTTTATTTCCCGGGTAATCTGACAGCAAAGGACGGTGTGCAGTATAACATTAAAATAAAACAGTGTCTTAGCAACGGAGGTATGATTTCATTTGATATTAAAGGTGGCGAGAAAGAAGCGTTTAAGTTTCTGAATTCGCTTAAGTTAATTAAACTGGCTGTTAGCCTAGGAAGTACTGAGAGCCTGGCTGAACATCCGGCTACTATGACTCATGTGGATGTTGATGCTGAATTAAGAAAGAAATTATCTATCACTTCACAGATGATTCGTGTGTCTGTAGGAATTGAGAACCATGAAGATATCATTGCCGATATTAGTCAGGCACTTGATAAATCGGTAAATAAATAAGTATAGTAACGGAGTTGAACTGTTTCAGATAAAAGATGGCTTACCATTTTCTTCCGTAGAGGAAGCTGATGTAAAAATTCAGAAATACCTGGTAGTTACGAGTTAAAGCCATGATTGGAATTCTTGCTCCATAAACATCCAGGGTTGCCCCTACTTCAATAATTTTAACATCATCATTAAACTTGCCGTGCTCAAAACTAAACCCAGCTTTAGCAAAGAGTCCGGGATAAAATTTCATTTCATCAACGCCTTTCATGAAAGATGCCCGACCATAAATCAGATCAATCGTATGAATAGTGGGGTCAAACTTTTCAACTGAAACAACAAACCCGGGGTCAAATAAATCCTGTCTGATAATATTTAGGTAAATGGGTTTTGCCATTCCAAGAGAAAACCCTCCGGTTGTATTGATTCGGATTTCAACCCCGCCCCATTCGGCTTTAGATGCAATAACGCGCTGAATACCGTAACCTGATCGAAAAGTTGCCATCGCATTAATTTTTCCAAATACAAAGGACTTACTGTTTTCGTAATATGGATTAAAGGATTTGATTTCTTTCGGGTGATGCATGGTCACAAACTCAAAATCCAGCATTCGTTTCTTTTTTATGGTCAGGTTACGGCCTCGTCTGAACTCCAACCCCCACCCATGGCTATGAATAGTAAGTCCACCACTGAATTCCTTTCTCAGTAATTCGGGAGGAGTCTCAATATATTCAAAAGGATTTGGCTGAAGTTGAGCAAATACTTCTGAAGAAATCAGCCACAAGAACATACAGAAGCAGAAAGTAATCTTTCTCATAAACCCAGCCCAAAGGTATGAAAGACTTCAAAGCACCAAACATGAAAATTGTAACTTTGGCACATGCCACACTTTAAAATTCATTACCCGGGTGAACTTAGAACTGAAGTCATTCATGTGCCTTCACTAACGAAAATATATACCGATGCCCCAACCGATAATATGGGAAAAGGCGAATCCTTCTCTCCTACTGATTTATTGGCAGTTGCCCTGGCAACCTGTATGATTACAACCATGAGTATTAAAGCCCGCCTGAAAGGTTTTGATATTGAAGGAACCATTGCAGATGTTAAAAAGATAATGACTTCCAGTCCACGCAGAGTAGCAGAAGTTGTAATTGAAATTGACTTCCCGTTTTCAAACTTTACAGCAGAACAAAAAGAGTTACTTGAAGAGACTGCACATACCTGCCCGGTTGCATTAAGCCTGAACGAGGCAGTGAAACAAACAATGATTTTTAACTATCATTAGTTATGAGCCAACATGAAGAATTTATGCTGGAGGCCATTCGGCTTGCACGTCAGGGTATGAATGAAAATCAAGGGGGACCTTTTGGATGTGTCATTGTTAAAGACCATCAAATAATAGCTTCGGGATATAACTCGGTATTGTCATCGCTGGATCCGACTGCTCATGCAGAAATAACAGCCATCCGGCAGGCCTGCCAGAAGTTACAATCATTTCAATTAACCGGCTGTACGCTTTATACGTCTTGTGAACCGTGTCCAATGTGTCTGGGAGCGATTTATTGGGCACGTCCAGACAGGATCTATTATGCCAGTTCCCGTAAAGATGCTGCTTATGCCGGTTTTGATGATGAATTTATTTATCGGGAAATTCCAGTAGCTACTGAAAAAAGAGTCATTCCGTTTGTACAATTAAAGCTTGAACATGCACGTGATATTTTTAGAGAATGGATTAATAAAATTGATAAGACGGAATATTAATCAGAACTAAATTATTATCATTCTACTTTATTTTTTCATTAATTTTATGCCATCTAAATTAATTTAGTATGCCGATATTGAATTCCTTCATGTCGTGGATTATGAAAAAGAGAATCCATCAGATGGAATTATTTATCAGATATCCGCATGAAGTTCAGCGTGAATGGCTGAGCCGGCTCGTCTATTCAGCTGCATACACTGAATGGGGTAAATCCTTTGGATTTGCTTCAATAAAGAACTATGAACATTTTCGTGAGCGGGTGCCTGTTCAAGATTATGACAGTTTAAAACCTTTTATTTTAAGGCTCAGGCAAGGTGAAAAAGATTTACTCTGGCCTGGTGAAATTAAATGGTTTGCCAAATCTTCGGGTACAACAAATGACAAAAGCAAGTTTATCCCTGTATCCAATGAAGCATTGGAAGAATGTCACTTTAAAGGTGGTAAGGATTTACTTGCCATCTATATCAACAATAATCCCGATTCAAAACTCTTCAACGGCAAATTACTCTCATTGGGAGGCAGTCACAAAATTAATTCACTGAATACCGACACTTACAACGACTCCTTTTACGGAGATCTGAGTGCTATCCTTATTCAGAATCTGCCTTATTGGATACAGCTTTTCAGAACTCCGGATATGACCATTGCATTGATGGATCAATGGGAAAACAAAATTGAAAAGATGGCCTTGTCAACTATTCATGAGGATGTTACAAATATTTCAGGGGTACCTTCCTGGACTCTGGTGCTGATGAACAAAATTCTTGAAATTACCGGCACTAACAACATCCATGAAGTATGGCCAAATCTTGAATTGTTTGTTCATGGAGCTGTCAATTTTGAACCTTATAAAAATCAGTTCAGAAATTTATTCCCAGCATCCTCTATGAAATATTATGAGACGTATAATGCTTCAGAAGGATTTTTTGGAATCCAGGATCAAAATAACTCGGATGAAATGCTGCTCATGCTGGATTATGGAATATTCTATGAATTTATACCTGTTAACAGCAGCGGTGAATTACTCGGTAAGGCAATTCCCCTTTCAGAAGTTAAAACCGGAATTAATTATGCCATTCTGATCACAACCAATGCCGGTTTATGGAGATATAAAATAGGTGACACCATTCAATTCACTTCTCTTAATCCATTCAGAATAAAAATAACCGGCCGAACAGCTCAGTACATTAATGCCTTTGGCGAAGAGTTAATGATTTCTAATGCTGAAAGGGCAATTGCAGAAGCTTGTCTGCTAAGCGGAGCTGTGGTTTCTGAATATACAGTCTCACCGCTCTTTTTTGAAAATTCATCTGGTGGTTCCCATGAATGGCTGATTGAATTTGAGCAGTCACCGATGAACATCAATGATTTTACAACTTATCTTGATGATGCTCTAAAGAAGCATAACAGCGATTACGAAGCCAAACGGTATAATAATATGGCTCTCCATAAACCGGTTATCCGTGTATTGCGAAAAGGAACGTTTTACCAATGGATGAAATCAAGAAATAAATTAGGCGGTCAACATAAAGTGCCACGCCTGGCAAATCACCGCAAGTATGCAGATGAGATTTTAAGTCAAGTTTCAGGGATATGAGGCAAACTGGTATTGCTTTTCTGATTCTTTTAATCACTAATCCGGCAACCGGTTTTTCACAAAAGATTCTCTGTTCGGCTCAAATTCCAGTTACTCAGATCTATACCAACCGAATCGGCAACATTTTAATTCTTAACAATGATGGGATATTTAGCTTTAATGATTCCTGCAGGCAAACCAATTCATTCACAGGTAAGGTAGCTGGTGGAATCCAGTCATTAGATGCCAGTAATCCATTAAAACTACTTGCTTTCTCAAAAGGGCAAAATACCATTTTTATTTTTGACGATAAGCTACATCTTCAAACGAGTATTGATTTAAAGCAGGTAGGTGTATTACTGCCAGCCGTGGTGTGTAACTCAAGAAATGACGGTTTCAGGTTATACGACCAGGCTCAGCGTAAACTAATCCGATTTAATTTTAATCTTGTGAAGGATGCTGATATTGAGTTGAATCTTCCCGGTATTTCACGGTTTGAACCAGTAATGATGATGGAGACCGAAAGCAATATCTACATCAGCAATCCGCCCGAAGGAATACATGTATTTGACAGATTCAGTAATTACCTGAAGACCGTTCCATGTAATGAATCAGGAAACTTTACGGTAGCCGATAACAGGATAAGCTATGTAAAAAATGGAATGATTATTTCCTTTGATGCAGACGCATTTAACCCGGTTGAAGAAGAGGTTAAGTTTACCACCGCAAAATCAGGATTTTTATTTTTTGATAAGATTTTTGAAGCTGATGAAAAAGGATTTACCATTTCCTTAAAATAAGTTTTTCCACACTATACATACTTAAGACAACAAATTTATAATTGTTAGTTCAAAACTAACTATCCGGTTTTTCATGCTCTAATTCTGAATAGTTTTGCAAAATGAACATTCAAAGACTACTTTTAATATTGGCTTTGATTTGTATATGGGATCGCAGTAAAAGTCAATCTATCATAACCGATACCGTTCAGTTGCACGAATCTTTAAAAGAACAGGTAGTAAAAACCGGAGCAGACAGAACAGAATTGTATTTACCCCTTATCAGAGGTAAAACCATAGCATTAGTTGTAAATCAAACCTCCTTGATTGCCAAAACACATCTCATTGATTCTCTGCTTGCTATGGGAATTAAAATACAACGGATTTTTGCACCTGAACATGGATTCCGGGGTGAAGCCGATGCCGGTGAAGCCATTATAGATGGCAAAGACCAAAAGACGAAACTTCCGGTAATTTCTCTCTACGGGCAGAAAAAGAAACCAGTGCCAGGTGATCTTACCGGAATTGATATTGTTGTGTTCGATATTCAGGATGTCGGAACTCGCTTCTATACCTACATCAGTACTTTATCATTAGTTATGGAAGCATGTGCCGAAGCCAAAATTCAGGTGTTAGTATTAGACAGGCCAAATCCGAATGGCTATTATATTGACGGCCCTGTATTGAAACCGGGATTTGAATCCTTTGTAGGAATGCATCCGATTCCGGTTGTATATGGTATGACAATTGGCGAATATGCTCAGATGGTCAATGGGGAAGGATGGTTAAAAAACGGTATCCATTGTGAGCTCAAAGTCATTCCGTGCGGAAATTATGACCACAATACCAGCTATTCTCTACCGGTTAAACCTTCTCCAAATCTTCCGAATATGGCCAGCATTTACCTCTACCCGAGCCTGTGCTTTTTTGAAGGAACAGCTATTAGCATTGGCAGGGGAACAGCATTTCCCTTTCAGGTCATCGGCTTTCCGGAATTTAAGGAAGGGGATATTGAATTTACTCCTGTAAGTACTCCGGGTGTAGTTAATCATCCACCGTTTGAAAATCAGAAGTGCAGTGGAATTGATCTGAGATATTTTGGAACAGAATTCATAAGAAATTATCGTGGTATCTATTTATTCTGGCTTATCAATATGTATCATGACTGGCCGGATAAGAATACCTTTTTTAATTCCTTCTTCAACAAACTGGCGGGAAATGACCTTCTGATGAACCAGATTAAATCAGGAGTTCCGGAATCCGGGATAAAGAAATCCTGGCAAAACGATATTCAGCAATTTAAGAGAATCAGGGGGAAGTATCTGCTTTATGATGATTTTGAATAAGAACAGAAGACTTTCTCCTTTTGAATGGATACTGTTACTTGTGTCCGTAATCATATTTACACTTGGATTTATCTCTTCACTTGCAGCATATATATCACCGGCAAAGTCATGGATGATAGCATTAATCGGAATTGCTTTCCCATTTATATACCTGATCAATCTGCTATTTTTGGTTATCTGGTTCTTCAAAAAGAAATGGCCTGTACTACTCCATCTGTTGGTTCTACTAATTGGATTTAACACAGCCGGAAATCAATGGGCATGGAACAAAAAAGAAAACTTTAAAAAGGATGAAAACACACTATCCGTTATGTCCTTTAATGTCAGAAATTTTGATTTTTATAACTGGAAAGGGAATTATTATGGAACCTCAACTGCACGGCAGGACATTTTCAGGCTAATCAGTGAGCTTAATCCTGATGTTGTTTGCTTTCAGGAGTTTTTTCATTGTGACACCGGTAAATACCGGACTATTCAAATGATGACAGACTCATTAGGCTATAAGTTTCATTTTGTGAGAACTCCCGTTCAATTGAAAAAGATTTATCATTTTGGAATGGCCATATTCAGCCGTTACCCGATTGTAAATTCAACCGAAATACCCATTCACAAGCCTGGCAATATGAAAGAAAGACATAACATTAATCTTTGTTTACAAGCTGACATAAACTTCAAAGGTGAAACCATTCGGATTTACAATATTCATTTTCAGTCTTTCATGTTCAGATCCGGGGAGTATGCAATGGTTGTAGATAATCGAATCGCTATGAATGAGCAGGAGCTAAAAAGTATAAAGGCGTTGATCAGCAGGATGAAACTGGCCTATCTGATCCGGACTTTACAAATTCAAAAAATAGCTACTGAACTCCACCACAAAATGATTCCGGTGATCTTGTGCTGCGATTTTAATGACACACCCTCATCATGGGCTTACAGAATGATAAGCAACCGACTCCATGACAGTTTTCTTGCAAAAGGTCATGGTGTTGGTATTAGTTATGCCGGCCCCTTCCCTGCATTTCGAATTGATTACATTTTCTATTCTCATGAATTAAGTTGCATAAGCCAGAAAACTATTTATAAAAAACTTTCTGATCATTACCCGAATTTTGCATCTTTTCACTTAAGAGATAAGGATTAAAAGAGGTTTATTCAGTAAGTCTTAACTGCCTTTATTTTTTCATTAATCCTGTCCCCGGTTATTTCAATAATATAAACACCTGCCTTGAATGACTGTGTATTAATCCTCAGCAACGGTTCATGTACTCTTTTAATTTCAGCTACCTTGCTTCCATTCATATCACAAATTCTAACCAGAAGATTCTTAAAATCATCCGAAGAGTTGAATTTTAAGTTGATAGCATCCCCAAATGGATTCTGAATTAAAAGAACCGGATGCTGACCTGAAACGACTATGTGAACAGAGGAATAAAGACAAGGATCTGTTGCATGATAAACTAAACCTGCAGATTGAACAACCGGATTAAGAACTGAAATTCCTGAAGCCACTGATGGAGTATGTATCATTGGAATTGTTACAGGATAAATAACCTGAGTTTGCTGATAGCCCGTATTACAATGACTTACCCCTGTACTATCCACGATCAGAACATATGCATCGTAATGGCCACCAGTACTAAAACTTCGGGAATAAGCTCCGATTATTAAGCTTGCAGAGTCTGCAGGAATTAAAGAATATGCTTCATCAAATAATGCTCCTCCGAGAGTTCTTGTCCAGAGTGTATCCCCTTGTGAGTTAATTCGAATCAGGAAAACATCTGCATCGTCATCTCCAAGAACTGTATTTTGATTTACCAGACTTCTGTTTGAACCAAAGCTTTCAGAAAAACCTAAAATTGTAAATCCGCCATCTGCATTCTCAATAAAATCATAAGTACCTTCAATTTCATCTCCACCATAAGCCCGGCTCCAGAGTAATCCACCAAGTGAGTCAGTCCGTACAACATATACATCATATTTACCGGAAGCTGAAAATGATTCTGAAGCGCCTGACATTAAGAATCCACAGTCACTAGTCTGCTTTACAATCATACCTTCATCAGTATTCGGCCCTCCATAGGTACGAAACCATTGAAGATTCCCATTATCATCTGTCTTTAACAAACAGGCATCTCGCAAACCATTTCCGAATGAATAAACGCGGCCACTCATCACATAACCTCCACCAGAAAGACTGGTAACAGAAATACCAGCATCATAAACCGGACCTCCAAACATTCGTGTCCAAAGGGTATCTCCAAATGAATCGAACTTTACAATCAGTATATCATCATCACCGGCTCCAGCACTTTTGGTATTCCCTATGCAAAGGATCGTTCCGTCCGGTTGAGGTTCACATCCAGTAAACCGGTCTTCCAGATTTCCATTAATTACCCTGCTCCACTCGGGAACTCCGTTATAATTCGTTTTAATGATGAACGCATCTTTGCTCCCATTGCCAAAACTAGTTGAATAACCGGCAAGTATAAATCCACTGTCAACGGCTTGCTTTAAAGTAAAACACGTCTCATCCTGCTTACTGCCATAATTAAAGGCCCATATCGGCTGAAAAGCAGAATCCAGTTTTATCAGAAAGAAGTCAGAGTCACCAAACCCAGTGGAATCAACTGATCCTGCAAGTGCATAACCCCCATCATAGGTGCGGATAATTCCTTTAACCAGAGTACTCCCTTGAGTAAAAAAAATTCTTTCCTGCCCGTTTGACCAGGCAAGTAACCCATATATTGGTAGTACACTCAGGAAAAACAAAACAATTCTTTTCATTCCTGAAATAATGAGTACTTTGAAAATAATCTGTACATCCGTTCCTATGGATTTTCCGGTATAATTCTAAAAATTAAATATCCTTTACTTTCTTGTAATATGAACTCCCGAAAGAGGCTCACTTAACTGTTCTGCTTTAGCGAACTCCATGCATCATTTTTAGCAATTTACGGTAAATAGCCAACAAGACTAGCGCACCTGCACCGCTTAAGACAATAAAAACACAGAAGAACACAAACAGATCTGAAATTTCAATTCCGAAAATTGAAGGCATTTTTGCCTCAACTGCAACTTCGCTGGTGTCGGGTGGTATTAATGCACTCAAAGTGCCGGCAAACTTATTTGCAGCTGCATTAGCCAGAAACCAGGTACCCATCAATAAGGATGATAGACGTAAAGGTGCCAGCTTACTCACCAGGCTCAGACCAATCGGAGACAGACACAGTTCGCCCATCGTATGAACAACATACAAGGCAATTAGCCAAAACATTGCAATTTTAGTTGATGAATTGACTCCATGAACTGCATAAGCAATAATTACATAGCCAACAGCTATTAAAGCAAGACCCATCACCATTTTCAGGGGTGAAGGTGGCTCTAGGTTCTTTTTTGAGAGCTGTCCCCAAAGCATGGTAAACAGCGGAGCCAGTAAAATAATTGCTAGTGGATTAACCGATTGGAACCAGGAAGCCGGGAATTCATCGAAATGCAAATTATGGATTTGATCGGTTACTGTTAATATGGTCAGAAGTCCAATAACAACAATTGTTACAATCCACTTTACTGTTTTTGTCCAATTAAAAAACCAAGCCAAGAAACCTGAAAGAAAATAGGTTACTACTGCACTAACTCCAAGAATAAGATACTTATTAATATTGATAACAATATTTCTGTCAACATTCTTATCTGCAAAAATGGTAAGTGAAGCACCTGCCTGTTCAAAGCATGCCCAAAAGAATATTACGAAGAATGCAAGGATAAAAACTACAATTATCCGTTCACGTTCAATTTTTGTAAGTTTCTTATCGCTCAATATTATTGCTGGCATAATGATAAATGAGGCATAAATAAGATATCCAATAATATCATTATCAAGTCCGGTAAAATTTTTAAAATTCATTAATCCAAAAATGGCAATCATAGTTCCTATGATAATCGCATAGGTTTTTAAATCCATTTTTTGCTTAGGCATTCCAATAGGATTCCCGTGAGAATCTCTCAAATGCTTATTTTTCATTATTTCAAAAGAAATTACGCTAATGACCATCCCTATTGAAGCAGCTAAAAAACCATATTTGAAGTCTTCAACATTGCCTGTATCTCCCAAGCTGCCACAGATGAGCGGAGAAAAGAATGCACCCAGATTGATTCCCATATAAAAAATTGTAAAAGCACTGTCAATCCGGCTGTCACCTTCTGGATAGAGCTGGCCCACCATGGTTGAAATATTTGGCTTAAAAAATCCATTTCCTATTATTAAAAAAGTAAGTCCTGCCCACATATAATTGAGTGACATAGGAGAAGGGATGCTGCCTGCCGGACCAATTATCAAACTGCCACTCATAAACATCAGAAACTGCCCGATAGCCATCAGGATACCACCCACAAGAATACTTCTGCGGTTTCCCCAGAATTTATCGCTGATATACCCTCCCAACAATGGAGTCAGATAAACAAGACCAGTGTAGCTTCCATAAATGTTGGAGGCGTCCTTCTCAGATAGGACTAATGCTTTAGTCAGAAATAAAATAAAAATAGCACGCATCCCATAATATGAGAATCGCTCCCACATTTCTGTGAAAAACAAAACATATAAACCACGGGGGTGCCCAGTCTCGGTTTTTGCCTGTGCCATATATACGATTGATTATTATTTGTTATGCGGGCGAATGTAAAGTATTTTGAGTTGGTGCCCAACTTATAGTAAATAATGAAGTTTCTTCTCTTGCTTTCTTTTACTGAGATTCGACCCGGATCTGTTATACATATTCAAATTAAAGGCAGAAAGAACTCATTACATCTCAACCTTGAATTCACTCGTATCTTCAGAACAAAAATTTGCTTAAAAAACAAAACCGCTCTGTAATTAACAGAACGGTTTTATTCAAACCAAAACTTATCTTAACGGACATTTAACCTAAAACGTCCGGATATAGAACCCTGCTCAACAATCACGATATAAATACCTGAAGCAAATGTTGAAACATCCAATTGTCCTGAGTTTTCACCCTGATAGGCACTCGCTTCTTTGACAAACAATTCACGACCAGCCATATCACTGATACGGATTCGAACCGGAGCCTCCTTCTCTGCGACAAATGCATAAGTTACGGTATTACGTGCCGGATTCGGATATAGATTCAACTGCATCGCATTATCTGGTTCAATGCTGCGAGGTACAGGTGCTGCCAAAGTTTTAAAATAAAGCGTATCTGACCAATCAGAACGGCCGCCATAAGAACATTTCGAACGAAGAATCAGCCAGTAATCAGTTTCAGGATCCAAATTATTCAAGCTGGTTTTACCAAAACTGCCAGCCTGAACTACCTTCTTATAACGTTTGATACTGGAGGGGCTTACAATACCATAATGGATAATCAATGTATCGGCTGCACTATTACCATCCCACAATACCATAGCATGTTTATGTGTGATATCCTGAATCAGAACCGGGGCTGGAAACGGACATAACGCAAATGTTGTAAAGTACATCTTCTTTGAGAATGCTGTTTTAGTTCCATTACAAATTCCCTGAATAGCCCATTCGTAAGTAGTTGCCGGCAACAGGTTTACCAAAAAAGCATAATCCGGATTATATACAGCACTGATATACTTGTATGAATAGCTTTGGGAATTAACAGCCTTAAATCTGATTCTGTATTTCTGGGCAGATGTCTGATACCAGCTAAGCTTTACATTACGCTCGAAAACTTCTGCTGTTATTGGATTAACGGGAGTTGATGAGCATGAAAGAGGACCTGATAAAGTTGTAAATGAACTGACATTGCTTCCTGGATTTGAACCTGAGCATACTGCTTTTACAAACCAATTATAGGTTGTTCCGGGATTCAGTCCGTCAATTCTTACAGAGGATAAATTTCCGCTTACAATAGCTACATTGTTCATGCTTTGTCCTGCAACTGAGTAATAAATATAGAACGAATCTGCAGTTATTGCAGGATTCCAGGCAAGAGTGGCTGCATTATCAATGATGTTGAATGCTGTCAGCATAGTGGGTGTTCCGCAATATTTTGAAACCGGAGCCGGCACAGATATGGAAGCAGCAGCACTTATACAACCTGAGGATGCAAATGCAGTTACAGAAACTGTCTGCGCTGATGAAACTGTAATCGTTGGCTGAGTTGAACCTGTTGACCAATAATAAGAAACTGCAGAAGGTTCATAAGCGGTTAGCTGGTAGGCTGAATTTGGAATGTATGAATACGTAATTTCAGGCTTCATAGGTCTGTCAAACACACTGACTGTTACCTGTGCCGATGTACCATTGGAAGCCTGAACAGTATATGTTCCTGATTCTTTTACATAGATAGACTGAGTCATTTGCAGGCCGGGTAGCCACAAATAAGTGAACCCCGGAGAAGCAGTAAGCTGTACGGAATCGCCCTGGCAAAAACTTGTATTTCCTGAAACTGTAATTAAAACCGGGATAGCCTGGTTTACCTGAACATTTACTGAAGCAGACGTAGCTTCACATCCATTCACATCTGTTGTTTTCACCGAATAACTTCCAGCTGCACCTACTGTTATTGACTGTGTTATTGCACTTCCGGGAGTCCATAAATATGAAACTGCAGGTGATGAAGTAAGCATTACCGTTTGACCCGGATTTAAAGTTGTTGAGCCAGAGGTTGAAATGACAGGTGTTGAGGGTACATGCACCACTACAGTTTCAGGAATTGAAACTGCCGAACAACCTGAAGATACAGATACCCGTACTGAATAATTGCCGGTAGTCGATACTGAAATTGACTGGCTGGTAGCACCATTTGACCATAAATAGGAACTCCCTGAAGATGCCGTAAGTGTTACACTGCCACCCTGACAGAAACTGGTCGGGCCATTTGCTGTAATTGAGGCTGCCGGTGAGGATGATACAGTAACAGTAAGAGGTGCTGATACTCCTGCACATGAGGAACCATTCTGAACAGTCACAACATAATTACCAGTTGAATTTACATTGATTGACTGGGTGGTTGCTCCGGTTGACCACAGATAGGAAGTGCCTGCTGAAGCAGTAAGCATCACACTTCCTCCCTGACAGAATGAGGTTGGACCGTTTGCAGAAATAATTGCTGAGCCACCAGCATTACAATTGGCACCTTGTGGTGAGAATCCGGTAGACAGACTTACTGCTAAAACAATCTTATCAATTTCTAGCATACTGTTTGACGGTGTAATTCTCAAAGTATGACTACCAACACTCAATGAATTAAATAATATGGGTTGCTGTGTACATCAATCGAGTCTGTACCAAACCAAATTGGTATCGTTTATACAGCCAATATTCTTAGATGAACCGTTATCCATTGAAACAGACATTCCTGTCTGACCACTGCGAGAACGAGCATGGACCCAGAAATACATGGTTGACTGCGCAGTTTTGCGAATATTAATCTGATACTCAATAGGTGTAAACGAAGTCTGGTTATTCGGGAAAGTTATACATGTAGTAAAATTTCGGTAATCACCAGCCTGTGTACCAGCCGGAACAGTTGTTTTCAGATTATAAGTTACATTAGAATTGTCATAGAGTTCTGCTTCAATATTAAAATCATCTGACCAGCGTGAGGGATGAGAAGCCTCATGCCAAGCATCTAACTGATAAAAAATCGGATTTGAAGGTGAAGAATTATCATAAATGTAGGTACTCCCCTGTTTACGAATTTTAAAATTCAAAGTCTGATTATTCAAACTGATCATTGCATCACCTTCCGGTTCAACATTCCCAATCATATTGGTATTCGGCTGAATCGTTCCGCTAATTGCATAGCGCTCAACATTATCCAGTTTACGTACCATGACTACTTTTCTGACGTCACCTGCAGAAAACTGATAGCCCGGACAGGTAGGACTCACATAATCATTCATCATATCTCCGGGCAGTACATTGCCATTCTTTAAAATGTCTTCATATCTGCTTGTTATTGCCTGAGCATATGCAGGAATAGCAGCCTGCCATGCATAGCCTTTTGGATCATTGGGAGGAGGATTAGGAGGCATATAGCTGCTGGCTTCATTAAAATAACCTGCATAATAGAATTCAGCTCCCAGGATTCCCATCAACTTTAACAGACCCATCCATTGTGCCGGACGAATATCATTTTCTGGATTAGCATCCCAACCTGCTGCTACAAACGGAGAAAACAACTTGTCGCCAGCCTGAATCTCGTAGTGGCGAGATTCAACCATCCATTTGATTCCGTGCCAAGGACCACTCCATGTTTTCCAGTTAGACGGCCATCTTGGATATAAATCAGAGGTGGCATAACGTCTTCCATTAATCGGGGTCATAACATTACGCATATACTCATACCGGAAACTCCAGTCACGCTGGCCGTCAATCCGATATTCAGAGAATGCGGTATTCGCTAATTGAGGTAAACTCAATATGGCATCGCGGTAAGCAATTTCATTTTCGGCAACTTTAGATCCTAAAAATTCCTGCCATCCCAGTCCTGATGCATTTTTAGCAGCTGTAACAACCGGGTCTAATGCCATTGCGCTATTCTGATACAAATAAAACACTTCTCCATTTTCATTGATCAAATCAAGAGGCCGGTTTAATCCTGAAATAGCGCTTTGTACTCTGCTCTTCATTGTTGAACCATCTGATGAAAAGGAGGATAATGGAGCGGTTGGTCGCCAGAACTTACCATTCTGAACGGTCCCGTTAGCATTTAGATATTGTCCATTTGAATTTTGCAGGTAATGATCGTTTGGAAGGCTTTGACTCCACAACTTAGTAGGAATCTGAGCACGCAGTGTAATCATACCTACCTTCCATTGGGGGTTTTGATTAGCCAGGTTCTTCCATGCAGAATTAAAATTTGCATCTCCACCGATATACAGCATGTAATTATAAGTTTGAGCAAGCTCGGTCTGAATGTTGATACTGTTCTGGATAGCAACAGCATCACTGATACCCGGTTGTAAGCGGCTTGCAAAATAGTGCGGATCAATCCATTGAAAATTAGGATACATGGTATGACCCGGTTTAAACCGGGGAGATGGATAATGCCTAAGCTGATCAGTTGCAGATTCAGTCGGGTTTGGATGCCCAATCGGGAATTCATTGATATCAATTCCAGCTGTTACCGGAGATGGTGCAGGCAAAGTCCCTAAATAATCGTTTGTAAAACTATACGGTAGTCCCTGCTGAGCCTGAGTATAATGTTTATAAATCAATGCAGCAGGAATTCCATAATTATAAACTGCCAATTCATCCAAATCGCCCAGAATTTTCTGATAAGGAACCATGTGATTTACATAAAATGTTCTGTTCCCATTAGAAGGATTTTCAAAATACCCTGTTGCAACAGTCTTGCTGAAACCATTTGGAAGCTGTCCATCAACCCAAATTTCTTTTTTCCCGGAGTTTCCGCTAAATCGAAAGACCAGGTGATGCCAGTTACCATCGGTGTAATAACCGTACGATTTACGGCCAACTCCGTCTAACGTCACTGTCATTTCATCCAGTACATACGATCCTGAACTACTCTTATAATAGGTTTTAAAATAAAAATTCGGATAAGCAAACTGAATATCAAATACACCATCTCCCCTTCTGAAGAAGGTCGTGGAATTAACATTATTTCCTGGTGAATTGCCACTTCTGAACAGGAACTCGATTGTCAGAGCGGTATCAAGCAATAAGGTTCCTCCGTCTATCAGGTTACCAGATGTCTTCAGACTAATATACTTACCAACCAGACCACCGGTTAAATGGGAAGCAGTACCGCCATAGGCGGTTATGTTTAAATTAACACTACTGACAGAATCAACAGAAGGATTATTCCCATTAAAGGTATAATACCTGACTGGTCTTACAATCTGTCCATTCACAATTCTGACAGTTGAAAAAAACAGAGCTGCCAGAAGAAAACTGATTGTCAAACCAGCCCTGTAAAGTAATTGAAGATTCATTCGTTTAGATTTGTAGCTATTCATCATGATTTTATTTGTTGAAGATTTTGTCATTTTTATTTTTCTTTCTTACAGATTTCTAACAGAATTGAAGTTTGGACTTGGATTTGCTTAAGTTGATGTGAGAATCAGAATTTATTGTTAGTGATGAAGTAAAACACACACCAACAATAAAACGGTATTTTAAACTTATAGTTATTCTTTATCTTCCACAATGTTTCATATGTAAGAATATCTTTAAAGGGAGACCTTTTGAATCCTAACCAGCATCATAATTAGTAATAACCTTCTTTTGCCCTTGATTCCCAGTGCAAGAAATTAAACGAGTGATTAGTAAATTGAAATAATTATCGGCTAAAAAAAAACGGGTGTCATACTCAGACACCCGTTCTAATCACCTGCTGTAGCTTATTGAGCTATAAATCTAGCAAAATGATTTTTACGATCAGTGATTAACTGAAGAAAATAAGCACCCGGTTTACAGTCCGGCAGCTTAATATCGTAAGAATTCCACTCTTTAACAACAGGAATTTCCTTTCTATAAATGACTCTTCCTGTATAATCTCGGATTATGATGCTTCCATTTGTTTCTGAATCGGATGTCCATTCTATTCTAAACTGATGATTTGAAACCGGATTTGGATAAAGAACTAATACCTGCTGTTCTGTTTCTTCACTGATAGCAGGATCTCTGTCAATAATCAGATTCAAACTCTCGGATTCTTCAACAAGCGGTTGGGCTATACTTTTTAAAGATGGAGTAGTAAACACATTAAATTGTGACCAACGACTATACTGTCCATTGCAGTAAGACCGGATTCTCCATCGGTATCTTGTATTTGGTGCAGCTCCAATGGTCAGGCTGGACAATGATCCGCTAAACAAACCAGTTGTGTATGTATATCCGGTGCTAACAGTTATGATTTTAACCTGATAGTTATTAACCCCCACAACCGGAGTCCAGTTTAGAACAGCAGAGTTGGATTTAACATCAGTTGTATAAAGTCCGGTTGGGGCATTACAGGCAGTACAGTTATTAACAGTTACCTTAGTTACTGCAGAGGTAGCAGAGCAACCATAACTATTAGTTACTCTTACAGAATAGCTACCTGAAGATGAAACTGAAATGGATTGTGAAGTTTGCCCTCCTGGTGTCCATAAATAGGTAGCTCCTGGGCTGGCTGTCAGCAAAACAGAAGATCCATTACAGAATGTCGTTGGCCCGCTTGCTGCTATTGTTGCCGTTGGTATAGGATTAACAGTTATTGTGATAGGCCCTGCAGGTAGCGATCCAGAACCTGAGTAAACGGTTGCAGAATAGGTTCCGGAAGCAGATACTACTATGGATTGTGATGTTGCTCCTGTTGACCATAAATAGGAAGTACCGGCCTGGACAGATAAAGTTACATTTCCCCCACTACAGAAAGTTGTTGGTCCACTTGGCATTATAGCTAATGTTGTTCCACTGGTAACCGTCACTACAGCTGGTGAAGATGTTGCCGAACAGCCATTGCTTCCTGTTACCCTTACAGTATATGAGCCAGAAGCAGTGACTGTAATTGATTGGGTGGTCTGATTGCCCGGACTCCACAGATAAGACGAGCCATTACTAGCCGTTAATATTACACTGCCACCTTGAGAAAAGTTAAGAGGTCCATTAGCTGATATGGATGCAGCAGGTAAAGTTTGAACTGTAATCTGAGTTGCATTTGATGTAGCTGAGCAGCCATTGCTTCCGGTAACCCTTACCGTATAGCTACCTGGAGAATTTACTGAAATTATCTTGGTTGTTGCTCCGTTACTCCAGAGATATGAAGAACCCGAAGATGCTGTTAAACTGACACTTCCTCCCTGACAAAAGGAAGTTGGGCCGGATGCTGTTATCGTTGCTGCAGGTGTAGAGGCAAGTGAGACAACCGTTGGCGATGAAGTATTTGAACATCCATTATTATCAGTTATTCTCACAGAATAGGAACCTGCTGATATGACAGTTAGTGATTGGGTAGTTTGCCCGCCAGGCAACCATAAATAGCTCTGAGCCGAATTTGCTGAGAGCAGCACACTGCCTCCCGGACAAAAACTGGTTGATCCATTAGCTGTAATGGTAACAACAGGAAGCGGAGAAACAGTAACTGAAACCGGAGTTGAAACAGCTGTAGCTGTTCCATTGCTTACGGTAACTGTATATGTTCCGGAAGTGTTGACAGTTATGCTTTTACTGGTTGCACCATTTGACCAAAGGTAAGAAGTACCCTGACTTGCAGTTAAGGTTACACTACCTCCCTGACAAAAACTCAGCGGGCCGGATGCGGAAATAGTGGCTGTAGCTCCTGAGCAGGGAGCCGGATTTCCGTTATAAAAACTACTGGAATTAGTAATCAGCGAAATCTTATCAATTTCAATTTTCAGATTTGACGGTGTAATTCTTAACACATGATTTTGCAGTGATAATGAAGTATAAACAACAGCAGCATTTGTATTAGTAAAACGGTACCAAACCCAGGTTGTATCATTTATACAATCAAAGGTTTTAACATTACCGCCATCCATTGTAACTGTAAACCCGGTTGGTGTACCGTCCTTGCTTCTGGCTCTAACCCATAAATAATAATTAGAAGTTGACGTACCTCTGGGTTCCACATTATAAGTCAGTTCGGCAACAGAATTAAAACTAACATAGCTGGTAAAATTGGTATAATCACCGGATGGTGTACCCGATGGGACAGAAGTTTTTATGACAGCTCCATTACCGGCAAGATCGAAATTTTCTGCTTCCACATTCAGATCCTTTGTCCAATAATAAGGATGTTGAAACTGGTGCCATTCATCAAGTTGGTAAAAGACAGGTGCTGAAGGGCTGGAGTTATCATAAATATAAGTACTACCCTGACGTCTGACCTTGAACTTTAAAGTCTGCCCTTCCAATGTAATTGTAGCTGTACTTTCAATTTCTGCATTGCCTGCCATATTACTATTAGGCTGAATTGTTCCTGTTATGGCAAAAAGCTTCTTTGTTCTGTCTTTTCGGATTACAACTATTTTTCGCAAATCACCGGTCCAAAAATTATACGCATTCCATTGCGGGTTATACGGATCATTTGGGACATCCCCTTCAAGTAATATTCCGTTTCTAAGCAGATTCTCATAACGACTTGTTATCCCTTGGGCATAAGAAGGAATGATATTCTGCCATATATACTCTTTCGGGTCATTGGGTGGAGGGTTTGGCGGTTGATACGAACTGGCAGTATTAAAATAAGCGGGATAATAGAATTCTGCTCCCATCATCCCCAGACATTTCATTAACCCAAGGTATTGTGCCGGCCTTACGTGTGTTTCATTGTCTGCATCCCACCCTGCACTTACAAAAGGAGAGAACAAACTGTCACCAAGTGCTAATTCATATTTACGTGATTCGACAACCCATTGCCAACCATGCCACGGACCGGACCAATACCTCCAGTTATAAGGATTCTTTACATAGAAATCAAGTGTTGAATACCGCTTCCCGTTTATAGGAGTATTTATTAATCTGCTTTGCTCGTATCGGAATTGATAAGTTCTGTGACCATCAATTCGATACTCAGAGAATTTCGTGTTTGAATTGAAGATGGATAAATTCATAAACTGGTCACGATATGGAATCGTACTGTGTTCCATATATTTCTTACCAAGAAACTCTTCCCAGCCCAGACCTGAAGCATTTTTTGCTGCAGTTACTGCCGGATCCATGGCTAGAGCTGTATTTAAAATCTGAGGAAATACTTCACCGTTCTCATTTACAAAATCAATTGGCCGGGTTAACCTGCCAACAAAAGCAGCAGTTAAATTATTTCGTACTGTTTTTCCATCATTCACATAGGAGGAAGTAGGTGCCGTTGGTCTCCATATCTTTTGTGAAGTAACTACACCGTTCTCATTTATAAACTGACCATTACTGTTTTGCAGATAATGGTCATTAGGTAGTGACTGACTAAAAACCAATGGATTCACGATTTGGGCACGAAGCACAGTAGTACTGGCTTTCCAGGATGGATTCTGATTAGCCAGGTCAATCCAGGCATCACCCCAGGCACTTCCTGAATAACCTAAATAAATCATGTAATTAAATTTTCTTACCAGTTCTGTCTGTAAGGTAATGCTGTTATTAACCGACTGGTTGGTTGAGACTCCGGGCTGCATATAGCTGCTTGTGTAAAGCGGGTCAATCCAGTTAAAATTCGGTAGAAGATTATGGCCCTGTTTATAGCGAGGTACCGGGAAACTTTTTAATTGATCTAGCACGCTAACTGTTACATTGGGATGACCTGGCGGAAACTCACTTGGGTCGATGGAGCCAGAAACGGAAGCCGGTGTTGGAACTGTTAACGTTGTATTTCCAAAGGTATAATGCTTGTGGGCAATAAAATCAAGATAATGCTTATAAATCATATGAGCAGGAAGTCCATACGAATAAAAAGCCATTTCGTCATAATCTCCAAAATACTTGATGTACGGGATTGTAGCATTTAATAATACATCCCTATTTACTGAACTGGTATTTGGGAAGTAACCTGTAGGGGAAACCGTTTTTGAAAATCCAGCTGGACATTGTCCATCAACCCAAAGTTCCTTTATTCCATTATTAGAATTAAATTTAAAAACCATGTGATGCCAGTTCCCATCAACATAATAACCATATGATTTTCTGCCAATTCCTGTAAGATCAATTCTCAGTTCATCGCTGATGTAGGAACCACTATTGCTCCGGTGGGTCGTATTAAAGTTAATGTATGGGTAATTAATTGTTGCCGTTATCGCTCCATCCAACCGATAAAAAAAACGGGTTTCTTTAAATGTGTAGCCCGGTCGAAACAGAAATTCAATGGTAAATGCAGAATCGGTAGGAAGTTGACCCAATCGAATATATCCAGAAGTTGTGTTGAGAGTTAAAAATTTGCCTACTCCGTTTCCGTTTGAATTATTCCCAATCACATAACCGGATTGATAATAATTCGGGTCCATGTTAAATACTCCCATTGAATCAGAGAATACATTAGCAGGATTATCAAACGTCCAATAACTACGCGGATAGTAGTTCTGAGCATTTGAATCAATTGATAAACTTAAGCTTGCTGCCAGAAAAAAAATTGATTTCCCCAGTAGTTTCAGGTAGTGAGACAGTTTAATCATGTTGGTTGAATTTAGTTGGTTGAAAAGCATTTGCGCGGCCGAAGCTATACTAAAAAATTCCATCAAATTGTTGATTTCTGCAGAGCAATTTATAAGATTCTGATTATCAGGCAATTAAGTTATCAACATAGTGTTAATAAGTGTATTAGCCAAATCAAAACATCTATTCACCAAAAAATATCAAAGATTTACCAAAATAAAAAGATGCCTTTTCAGGCATCTTAAATTTCACAGATTCAAAATATAAAATAAGTTTTATCGCCTGTTCATTTTAAGTTTTGAAAGGATATAGGCTATTAAAAGGATACTCATCATTTCACAACCTTTAGTAAAGGACATTAAGAGCACCTTCTTTAAATGCTTTTCGTCCGGTAACACTAGATGCTGTAAGCTTAAAAACGTATGCCCCCTGAGGCACATAATTTCCATTGAACTTTCCATCCCAACCATTTGCAACATCATTTGATTCAAATATTAAATCTCCCCAGCGGTTAAAAATCTGGATTTTAAAAGAATGAATCGCCTCACCCTGAACAAAGAAGTAATCATTAATACCATCTCCATTGGGAGTAAAGGTATTTGGTACATAAATATTTAATGTTGGAGTGACTTCAGTTTCATTTGACATACTGGTTACCCGGCTATCCCCGTTTTTCACAGCAATCACCCGGTATTTTCGTGTTTGCTGAACCTGTTGGGCAAAAATTGAAGTTGAAAACAGAACTGTTAAAACTAATGCGATGGTGATTGTAGCTGAAACTCTCATAATTCTTGGTTTTGTTTCTCACAGACTTCAAATGTCCAGCCAGCTAGTTTTTTTATTTCGAGATATTCCCCTTTACATTACAGATGTAAGATTTGAGATTTCAGTAACCAATACTGATAAGTTTTGCTTTGAGTTGTTAATTATTTTTATTCTTTCAATCTTTGTAGCATTATTAGTATTCGTGGTCTTTGTTACTTGGCAATCATTTAAAACTAAATCATATGAAAGAATCGTTTGATAAACTACATGCGGAGCATGCCTCTTGGCAAACGGAGATAAAGAACCTGAAAGCTGAACTCTCAAAATGTAATGATCAACTGGATGAACTGATCATGTCAAAGCCTGCTCCTGAACTTCTTGTTCTGATTGAACACTTTCAAAACCAATTTACCGTTCAACGCAATGAACTGGATATTATGAGGCATGATTTCAAACAACATGAAAATGATATTGAAGCCCATCAAAGAGGTGAATCCAGCCAAGCTATGCTACTGGATAAAAATCATAAAAAGGGTGTTGAAAGATTAAATGAATATAAGAGACTTTTTGGGGAGTTAAAGTCAAACTTTGATGACTTTCTTCAGAAAAATTTTGCCGGTCAAGATTAATCCTGTCAGATCATATAAAAAATAAGTGCTAGCAGAGCGGCAATGATTAATTCTTCTGCAACAAAACGAAGAATTACTTTTCTCCTACTGTTACTTCTGTTATTCATGACTTCGTCTTCCTGAATGTGGTTGTATGTGATTGACGAGTCGCTCTTTACTGTTGCTTCCATTTTAATTGTTTTGGCTGTAATTTCATTTACAACATTTGAACCAAAAAGTTACGACTTGATCAAACAAAGGTGTTTACTTACTGAATTCTTACAGTTTTCAGCTTAGCTTAATACTGAAACTGCAGGAAGTAGTCTCTGTAATTTCAGAGTTTGACCCAATAAAAACAAATGCCTCTTTTGAAATTGTTGAGATTCTAGACCTAAACCATTTCACTGACTGGTCATCCAGATGTGATGAAGGCTCATCAAAAAGATAAATCTCTGCACTCGTTAAAAACGACAGCGACAATTTTACTTTTTGTTTCATCCCTGAAGAAAAACTGTTTAGCCTGTGACTCATTGAAAACAGCAAACCACATTCATCAAAAACAGTTTCAGGCCTTGTTGCCGGAATCAGCTTTTTAAAACTGAAATAAAAATCAGTTAGCTCCCTCAGAGTCATCTCCTCCGGGAAGTCAATATAGGGAGCATTAAAAGCAACAATAGCAGGATCAATCAGCTTGCCTGCAACCATTATACTGCCTTCATTTGGGGTGATATATCCTGAAATAATTTTTAACAGAGTGGATTTACCGGCTCCGTTCTTCCCCAATATAGCTGTATGTACCCCTTTCTCTACCCGGCAGCTTAAATTCCTGAAAATCCATCTTCCGGAATATTTCTTACCGATATTGTCAACCATTAACGTATCCATAATTGCTTATTCAGCATCACTCATTCTTCTGCTCCACTAAATCGTTTCATGATACCTCTTGTTGAAGATCTGACAAATCTGATGATTTCATCCCTTTCATCTGAAGCTGGCATTTCGGCTTCAATGATGTCCAATGCTTTATTGTATAAATGTTGATCCATGAACAGCACTCTGTAAATCTCTTGTATGGAATTAATTGTCTCTGTACTAAAACCACGTCTTTTCAAACCGATGGAATTTACTCCTACATAAGCGAGTGGCTCACGGGCAGCTTTTACAAACGGGGGCACGTCCTTACGTACCAGCGAACCACCCGAAATCATAACATGAGATCCGATTTGAACAAACTGATGGACAGCGGTTAAGCCTCCCAGAATTGCATAATCATGAATTACAATATGACCGGCAAGGGTTACACCATTAGCCAGAATACAGTTATTTCCGATCATACAGTCATGGGCAACATGAACATAAGCCATAATTAGGCAATTGTTGCCTATAACTGTTTTGCCAAGAGCATTCGTTCCTTTATTTATTGTTACAAATTCTCTGATGGTTGTGTTCTCACCGATTTCAACAGTTGTTTTCTCCCCTTCGTATTTCAAATCCTGTGGAATTGCTGATATGACTGCCCCGGGAAAAATCTTACATCCGTTTCCAATCCGGGCACCATCCATAATCACAGCTGAGGATCCGATCCAGCAATTGTCGCCAATTTCAACATCCTGATGAATAGTTACAAAAGGATCAATCTGAACATTTGAGCCTATTTTGGCTTGTGGATGAACAGAGGCTAAATCAGAAATCATTTGTTATCCTTCCTGGCGATTTGAGCCATCATCTCTGCTTCCATAACAATTTTACCGTTGACTAATGCCTCACCCTTCATATGGCAAATACCTCTTCTAATCGGGGAAGCTAATTTCAGTTCGAAAACTACCGTATCTCCGGGCAACACTTTCTGTTTAAATCTGACTTCTTGAATTTTCATAAAGTAAGTCCAGTAGTTCTCCGGATCAGGAATGGTACTTAAAACAAGTATTCCGCCTGTTTGAGCCATTGCTTCGACCAGAATGACTCCTGGTGTGACAGGGTTGCCGGGGAAATGGCCTGTAAAAAACCACTCATTCATGCTCATATTCTTCACGCCAATGACTCTTTCCGATTCAAGTTCAAGAATTTTATCAATGAACAAAAAAGGAGGACGATGAGGCAGTTTTTCCATGATCTGACTGACATCCATTAATGGTGGTTTGGTCAAATCAAAATTTCTGACAACCTTCTTTTTCTCGCGTTTAATCAGTTCCTTAATTTTTTTTGCAAACTCAATATTCGCTTTGTGACCAGGCCTGGCTGCCAGGATGTGTGCCTTGATAGGTGTCCCAATTAATGCAAAATCACCAATAATATCGAGCAATTTATGGCGTGCCGGTTCATTCTGAAAGTGGAGTTTAACATTATTGAGAAAGCCCTTTTCTACAATTTCCACCTTAGGTTTATTGAGAATTGTGGCTATTTCATCCAATTTCGTCTTCTCAACCGGTTTGTCGACAACCACAATGGCATTATCTAAATCACCACCTTTTATAAGATCATGCTTTGCTAAAGACTCAAGTTCGTGAAGAAAAACAAAGGTTCTGCATTTAGCAATGTCTCCAGAAAACTCTTCAATTTTATGAATCTGAGCATGTTGAGTGCCGAGTACTTCCGAATTATAATCAACCATGACTGTAACCCGGAAATCTTCACTTGGAACAGCCAGCATTTCAACCTTTCGGTCAGGGTCTTCAAAAGTCAGATTTTCTTTAAGTTCAAAATATTCCCGTTCTACATGCTGTTCTTCAATTCCTGCCTTTTGTAAAGCTTCAATAAACTGACCCGAACTGCCGTCTAAAATCGGAATTTCCTGCCCTTCAAGTTCAATAATGACATTATCTATTTCAAGTCCGGCTAATGCAGCTAACGCATGCTCAGTTGTACTTACTTTAACATTGTTTTTTTCGAGGGTAGTACCTCTGGCAGTATCTACAACCAAATCCACATCAGCCTCCACAACTGGGTGCCCTTCCAAATCAGTTCTTATGAATTTATATCCAAAATTAGGAGGAGCAGGCTTAAAAGTGATTTTGGTTTGCTTGCCTGTATGTAAGCCAATTCCCTCAATTGCAACTGTCTCCCTGATTGTTGTCTGTTTTATCATGATAAATTATCCTGAATTCCTGAAAGCAGCCAAGGCTTTTTCAAATTCATTAATTTTTTGTTCGAGCAAAGGTAATTTTTTGAAAATTACAAAAGCCCTTTTATAATCTCCGATTCCAAATGCGGGCGATCCCTGAACGATTGTACCCGGTGTATCAATTGAAGAACCGATTCCGGATTGCGCAGCAATTTTAACACCATCAGCAATTGAAATATGACCAACAATACCGACCTGGCCTCCGATCATACAGTTTTTCCCGATTTTGGCGGAACCGGCAATGCCTGTCTGAGCAGCAATTACCGTATTCTCTCCGATTTCAACATTATGGGCAATCTGAATCAGGTTATCAAGCTTTACCCCCTCATGAATTAATGTACTTCCTAAGGTAGCTCTGTCAATCGTTGTATTTGCACCTATTTCAACTCTGTCTTTTATTACCACATTCCCGGTTTGAGGCACTTTTTCAAAACTGCTGCCTGAAGGAGCAAACCCAAAACCATCAGCCCCGATTACAGTTCCGCTATGAATTACACACTCATTCCCGATTACAGTTTCTTGATAAACTTTAACTCCGGCATGAAGAATTGTTTTTTCCCCGATCACAACATTTTCATCAATAAATACATTTGGATAAACTTTTACCCCGTCTTTCAATTCAACACCCTTACCAATAAATGAGAATGCTCCAACCCAGACATTTTTGCCGAGTTTGGCTGAGGGATGAATACAGGCAAGCCCGTCTATTCCAGTTGGTAATTCATTTGAATGGTGATACAATTGCAACAGTCTCACAAATGCCGTATGTGCATCTTTCACACGGATAAGGGTTGCCTTTAATCCATTGGGTATTTCAAAACTCTCATTCAGAATAATGACAGAGGCCTTATTGCCTTCAAGATGATGCAACAGGTTCTCCCTGGCAATAAAGCAGAGTGAACCTTCCCGCCCTTCCTCAATTTTGGCAAATTGTGTTACCTGAACAGTCTTGTCTCCGACAACTGATCCATTTATGGCAACTGCGATCTGTTCAGCAGTAAATTTCATATTGGCCTGCGAAGTTAAGTCAGCAGAAGCAATAAAAAAATAAGGAGATCAATCAAAGATAAAAAGTTAGTGACTTACTGCCTGTCTGGATTTTTAAGAAAAAAGAAAGGGATCATAGTCCCAATAAAAACAGCTCCATTCTGAACTTCTAACATTGACTCAAAAAACAAGTTTAAGATTAAGATCAACAGAAATGCTTTACTTCCTGAAGAGAGCTTTTCCCATCGGAACAAAGGCCTGAGAACTATCCAAAGCAGGCAAACAAGACCTATTATGCCAAGAGCAGCCAGTGACTGAAGGTATTGGTTATGGGCATTCAAACGATAATATAGCGGCCAATTATATCCGGATTGCTCATAGTATTTCACAGTTACATCCTTAATATCTCCGGTACCGGTTCCCAATGGGAAGTAATCCTTTGAAATCTGTAAAGCTGTCTTCCAGGCCAGCACTCGCATGGCAGTTCCTTCCTGGTGCTGGCTTAATGTCTCAGGATACTTCAATGAATTATAAGCTTCAATCATTCTCTTATGAACCGGCAGGAAGATAAATGAACCGATTAAAAGTGTTAGACCAGTAACAACGGTCAGCCATCTTACTTTCGGCCTCACTATTTTGTCTGAAAATAACATTACCAGACCTCCAAGAATCACTGACAAGACTCCTGCCTTAGAGGCAAGAAGAATAACACATACTAAAAGCAGAATCATCATCAGCAAACGCACTTTCTCATAATGCCTGAAACCTATAAACTGATTTTCAAAAAGTAATATCAAAGCTGTTACAAAATACAACGAGAGGTATGCCGGATGTATATAGAAAGAAAAAATGTCGTAGTAAAAAGCGTTTTGAACTCCATTGATGAACCGAATGGTTGCATTACCCAGCAGAAACACGGCAATTGCGGCTGAAGCAATTATATATCCTGTTGAATACACTTTCCTGCTTGTTACCGGAATTGCTGAAACCCGAAAGAAAAAAGGCAACAGCAACAACGGAAGTTTAACAGACAGATCCTGCCAGGCGAATACCTGATTAGCGGAATAAAATACTCCTGCTAAAAGAACAACATAGAACCCGATAAATGGCAGCAGTTCTCTCAGCAGACCAGGCAGAGCTAATGCCTTTTTAAAATCAACACTGAATAATAGAACAACAGCAAGCAGAATTAACGTCCAGCTTGTAAAGGGCCGTCCGACAGGAACAGAAATAAAATAAACCAGCCAGGCCCCATTCAGCAATCTTGTTTTCAGATCATTCAATCCTTTCTGAGAAAATTAGTTTTTGGTGAGATAATATGTCTCTGAAGCAGAAAACTTGTCTAAGAGTTTACGATCTCTTTCCTGAGTATTTCCGATAATCTTTGCCGGATTACCGACAGCAATACAGTAGTCATCAATATTCTGATGAATAACGCTCCCGGCTCCAATCACACATCCTTTGCCAATGCTTACTCCCGGAAGAATAACTACAGAAGTTCCGATAAAACTATACTCCCCTATACTTACCTTCTTAATGACATAACCCTTTCTCTTCTCTGCCTGAATCTCAATAAATTTTCTCCCTAAAAGCCGGATTGAATCATGACTGCTGTGTGTATAAATGCAACTGTGTGAAGCAATATGAACTCCCTCTGCAATTTCAATTCCCCCGATTCCATCAATCAGGCAATAATGGCCAATCCACACATGATCGGCAATCTTAATTCTGTTCTTATTAGTTAAGATGACTGAAGAACTGACTCGTGTGTGTTTTTTGAACTTACCGAAGCAGCCATTAAAATAGCCATAAATCATAAACGGCCGGGGCCACCAGCAAAAAGCATGTTGAAACAGCGAAATAATCAAACCGGCAGGAGAAAGATATAGTTTTCGAAGCATATTATTCAGACTGGTTAATCCGGTTATAATAGTTTAACCTATTTTCAGGTGAGAAATAAAATGATGCCTGACGTGAACGTTCACTGTAAAGACTCCACAACTTCCGGTCTGATTCTAGTTTAAGAATGAAATCTGAAATTTTCCCGATATCCTGATTGCTAAATAATTGACCGCATTGATATTCATTTACAATTTCTGCAAGAGCTGAATTCTCATTGGAGACTGCTATTAAAACAGAACCGGCAGACAATGCATTAAATGTTTTACTTGGAACTGAGACATGTTCAGCACCTTCTGCCAATGTGATCCAGGCTAAATGTGCAGAGCCAATAGAATATGGCATCATTTCTTTATTCTGATAGGGCAAAAGTAGTATGTTACCTAGCTTATGCTTCTCTGCCAATTGTTTAATTCGCTCTTTTTTCCCTCCCTCTCCGATAATAATAAATACAATATTACTCCGATCCCTAAGGAGAGCTGCAGTTTCAACCATGGTCTCAATTTTATGAGTAAGTCCAAGATTACCCGAATACATGACAATAAACTTCATTTCCAGTTTATGCTCCTGAGTAAAAGGGTTTTTGCTGTCTTGAACAGGGTTTATAAAAGAGGTATTACTCCATGGCGGAATAACTGTCACTTCATTCTTTGTATACCTTAAAACTGCACTTTGCATCAGGTTGCCAAGAGTAAAAATATGTTCAGCTTGCCGGAAACATTTTCGGTTGTGCCAGGACCATACCCGGTCAATGACTGAATGTCGTTTAATTATTGAAGAATGAATTAATACGTCCGGATACAGATCCCATACCAACAGGTAGTATTTCTGCTTACGGATCTGGTAGAAGAAATATCCCAGGTGCAAAATAAAGGGAGGAGTACTAACAAGGATTAATTTACTTCTTGATCCATTGAATAAAATATAAAAAAAAGATTGAATATGAAAAATCAATCCTGAAATGACTCTGCCTGCTATACTTTTCTGATTGTAGGTTTTGAACTTTTTAATTTTTACTGAATCATTTAATGGCTGATACTGGCTTTCAATTACTCCGGTTAACAAAACAGTCTCATATCCGTTCTCAGCAAAGCAGTTGAGAATATCAATAGACAGTTGCCTTGTCACCTGAACAACGTAAATAATCTTCTTGGATGCCACCAACCGAACCCTTTATTTTTGTTGGCGATAAAAGTAACTAACAACTCATTACTTAATCGCGATGATGCACCAAACCTTCAACAGAATTTTCATTATTCTTTTTTGGTCTTTTTGCTTATTTAATGCTGCACTCATCATGTATGGAGTAAATAAGGGAATGGATTTTACCGATGAGGGGTTTACCCTGCTTTCTTTTCTTCCAGATCAAGAACAAGGCCTGAATCTCCTTCCGGTTTATTCAGTTATTTCCCGGCTATTTTCTTCATTGTCCCCGGATATCATTTTTTACAGAATACTCAGATTCATTTTGCTGATATCCGGGACACTGGTCTTTACCTTAGGGTTTTCAGCATGGCTCAACCGTAATCTTTCAGGATTTCCTGCCATCACACTTCCCATGCTTTTTCCAATTAATGCCATTCTTATACTGGGAAGTTATTCAGTATTTTACTCCTCACTCTCTTATAATTCATTAACCCTGTTTATTATTCTTTGCTTAAGCGGACTATTTTTTAAACTCATTTCCGGATCAGATGGTAACAGAAAGCAAACCTCTTTTCTACTGATTGCATCCGGTTTTTTAAGTTATATCCTTTTACTGATCAAGTTTCCAACAGCCCTACTCTGGACATTTTTCTTGCTGCTCATTGCCGGTTATTGCTTTACTACTAAAAAATTACAATTGAAAAGTCTTCTACTCTACATGCTTCTGTTTATCACAGGAGTTACTCTTGCAGCTGGCCTCATCGGGGTATGTACTATCTCTCCGGTTACTCTCGTCCGGAATTATATTTCATCAGCCGCACTGCTCCCCGATCATGACCTGGCCAGACTGGCAACTATTTACCTGGATGATCTGAATAAGAATTTCATTAAGCCAGTAATATCACAGAAGATTCTTTTAGCAGGAACTATTTTGCTGTGGATATTTTTCAGGTTTCAGAAATTATTTCTTTTCAAAATCGTCTTTCTGGCTGAAATATTATGGCTTGCTGTTAGTACAGTCAAAAATGATTATTTTAAAGCCGGAGCAAGCCATTTATATACAGCCTCTTCCATTTACATTCAGGCAGTAACTTTAATTCTATTGCTAGTTGTTTTTGTTCTTGCAGATCGGAAATCACGAATTAATATCTTCTCCTGCACTGCTGATCTGGAAAGATATTCTGCAGGTTGCGTTCTGCTGCTGGTAATTCCGTTTATGTGTTCAGCAGGAACAAATAATCCGCTTTCCATCCATATAACACAATTTCTTTTCTCATGGTCAGTTCTGATTTTCATTTCTGCACGGATGCTCTTCTCAAAATTAAATTTGAAGTCATTAATTCCCCTGCTGTTTATGCTGATGATCTGTGTCAATCTGACTTTTCAGCTCTGGCACGGATATATCCACTCACCTTTCAGGATTGACCTTCCGCTCACCCGGCAACAATATCAGGCAACCCACATTCAGCGATCGGCTTCATTAAAATTTGATTATGAAACTTCATGCTTTCTTGATTCACTTGGTCAACTACTTAAACATAATAACCGGTTTCAGCAAGGCCAATCTATTCTTTCACTCAATTCGTTACCCGGGCTGGTTTACCTGATGGGAGGTATCTCACCGGCCGCTCCCTGGTTTTTCGATTCGGGTTATCCCAACCATGACGAAGTGAATTGCAATTTACTCAGTAGATCACAGTATCCGGTTTTTAAAAATACGATCATTCTGAAGCGAACAAATGAACCTGTTTCACCTCATTTTATTGAATGTCTGAATCAAAAAGGAATTTCTTACCCTGCCGGTTACACCATGAATGATTCATTAAAACTACCACACCGGAATGAATGGATGCTTATTTGTTTTCCTGTAAACAGGCAAGTTAATCCGGACCGATCAACTGATTATATTGACTGATAATATGCTTAACCTTAAAAATATTAAACCGGCAATATTTCTTATAACAGAACTTCAGTTTATCTTTCCATCCATCATTTTTAATTAATTTAAAATCCTGCAACTTAATTTCGAAATTCTTGCTGATCATTTTTATTTCTTCCTCAGTTTGCAGAAGATTCTGAATGTAAGGAGCATATAAATTAATAACTACCGGCATGGTTGGATGTCTCCAACCCAGGTCAACAATACCTCCGTTAAAAAACCGAACATGATGAAAGTGATAAAAGACAGCTTTAAATTTCACACCTGTTTTCCGGTGAGAGAAAATCACCTCCTTTCTATCACGGGACTCAAACTTGTATTGTTCCACATTCCAGGGTGCTAATCCACCTCCGGGATGTTCCAAAACATGAATCCCTTTAAACCGGTGCTGCCAGTCATCAAGATATTTTTGATCTCCGAATTTCCCGTCTTCATAGCGGTTATAACACCATTCTAAGCACCGGTCACGCCACCAGTAGAGTGCAGTCAGGCCCTGTTCATTATTCTTAAACGTAATAAACTGGACACAAAACCTGCCTGATTTGGAAGTTCGGTTAAACCCTGGCGGATAACGATGCTCAGTCAGTAAGACCGATTGCTCGCCCATTTCTTTGAACAGAACTTCCGGATCAGAATAAAAATACAAATCCGCATCCAGGTAGGTACACTCCGGAACATTAAATTTTTCAAGGGTATAAGCAATTGTCGAAGGAGTACACGTCCAGCAATATTCTGCTTTGGTCCTTGATGGCTTAACAGCTCTAAGTTTCTCATCTTCGAACTCATCCAGCGCTATTACCGTTGCATGGCTAAGATTCATTTTACCGAGAATCCTGAATGACTGGTCATCAAAAGCAAATATGTAGAGATGAAAAGGAGCCCCGCTGTTAACCAATGAATGATACATGAGGACTCCCCTGGGAAGATAAAACGAATCGAATAAAGTACAGTAATAATGCATTGAAGTTAAAAGCGGTTCATTGTTTCAATCACTTTGAGAATATCATCTTCAGAATGGGAAAATGAAACCGGAAGACTTAAAGTTGTCTGATGAATTTCATCACTTAACGGATACTCTCCCTGGATGATTCCCTGCATGGCCTTCTGCCGGTGTGGTGACAACGGATAATGAATCTCAGTTTGAATTTCTCTTTTGAGAAGGAATTGTTTTAACTGATCACGCTGAGGGTGCCTGACAGTGTAAATGTGAAAGACATCATAAAAGTCAGGATGCATTTCAGGCTTAATAAAATCCTCCTTTAAATATTGCTGATAAAGCCCTGCCAGTTTGCGTTTGTGCTGATTAATCTTTTCAAGGTATTTCAATTTCACAGTCAGAAAAGCAGCCTGAACCTCATCAAGTCTTGAGTTGAATCCAATAACTTCATTGTAATATTTTTTATCAGAACCATAATTTCTTAGTCTTTTAATTGCCAGTTCATCGTCATAAGATTTGCAAATAATGGCTCCACCGTCACCCAGGGCTCCCAGATTTTTTGTCGGATAAAAACTAAAAGCAGCAAATCTTCCAAACTGTCCACTTTGTATTCCTTTATATTTTGCTCCATGTGATTGTGCACAATCTTCAATCAGAACCAGGTTGTATTTTTTACAAATGTCCAGAATCGGATCCATCTCACAGCATTTCCCGTAAAGATGAACCGCCAGGATTGCTTTTGTTTTTGAGGTAATGCATCTTTCAATTTCAGCCGGATTAATATTGTAAGAGTTGATATCCGGCTCAGCCAGTACGGGTTTAAGATCATTATGTAAAATACTCAGAATTGTAGCAATATAAGTATTTGAAGGAACAATCACTTCACTGCCTCTTTCAAACCGGCAAGCATGAAGAGAAAGGGTAATTGCATCAAGGCCTGAAGCAACTCCAATGCAGTATTTGCTCTTCAGATAATCAGCAAATTGCCTTTCAAATTCACGCACCTTGCTCCCCAGAATAAACCATCCGGACTGAAGCACATTACTGAATTGTTGCTCAAATTCCAGGTTAAAGGGAGCGTTTAGTTTTGCCAGGTTCTCATATTCAATCATCTGTAAGGCTTAAAGATATAATCCTGTTCATCAAAAAACTCAGATGCTAACACCATCAATATTGCATCTTCTGAAAAATCGAACATTTTATGCCAGTCTTTTGGTTCCAGAATCAGGCATTTGTCAGGTGAATTAAGCAAGTAGGTATGCTGGTCTATGCCGTCATCATTAAAAATAGTACAACTCCCTTTCAGACAGATTGTAGCTTGAATGGTTTTATGATGCCGGTGACCGCCTCTGACTGACTGATCAACTCCATAAATATAGAAAATGCGTTTAATGTCAAAAGGAATGGTCTTTTCAATCACGGTCAGATTTCCGCGTTGATCAGTAAAGGTTTTCAGGTTGATCAGGTATGCCAAGTGATTCTAACTGGTGCTAAGATACTTCTGCATTTTCAATAAACTGGCATGTTGATTTTATTTTGCCAATTCAGCTCTGATAATTTCATTCAGTTGCCCGGTACGATGTGCAATGGTATGTTGATTCAGTACCCGTTGCTGACCAGATTTTGCAATAGCTTCTCTTTTTTCAGAATGATTCATCAGCCAGGTGGCCTTTTCAATACATTCTTCCTTACCCGAATAAGTTACAACTTCCGAATCCGGTTCGAAGAGGTCAGAAAGGTTTGCCTTAGCATCCGTGAGCAGGCATGTTCCGGCTCCGGTTGCTTCAAACATCCTGATGTTACCGGAGCAATTTCCTGCAATCTCACCATGCATATTAAAACATAAGTCTGAATGATGAAGCACGTTAAGCATATTCAATCCGAATACCGGCTCTCTGCTTCTTCGTTTCATTTCTTTTGAATAACCCTTTACCGGTTTGTTATAGCCTTTGATTTTTGATAACAGAGTAAATCTATCAGAATATTTTTTAATCACAGTTTCTCCCAGTATCCGGTTCAGAACATAAGCTGTCTTTTTAAGAACTGTTGTAGATGATGGCTCAAGGTTGCAAAACAGATCAACCGAAATACCTGCATCAATCAGAGCTTCCAGATATTCGATTCGTGACTGATGAAACAATGGCCCGGTATAAAGTGAGCCCGAAAAGACCAGATCGTACTTCTGATTCACATTACAATTTAGGCGGCTGAGAATATCTGCATCAAAAGCATGATAGATAAGATGAGATTTTAAACCCAGATTTTCAAGCTCAGACTTAAAGCATGGAACACAGGTCATGACCAAATCAAAAAGCCTGAATTTTCTGACTAAGTTATGATTATAAGGAGCACAGATATGAGTAATGAATAACCGGACTGAGGGGACTTCACTCTTTAATTGTTGAATCCATGATTCATCAGCAATTGCTAGATCATCCAGCCAGATTACATCGGGTTGTATTCTTTTTAACTGAGAAATAACTGTTTGCCGG